>NZ_JAJAPB010000007.1 GCF_026226615.1 Geovibrio ferrireducens | reverse complement strand
TCCTTAAGGGAGTGAGCGCAGTAGGTGCCACTGCTGCTGTTTACGGCTGCGGCGGAGGCGGAAGCGGCGGCAAAACTTATATGGAAGAGGATGAGGATAACCGTCCCTCCGCACCCGAAATAACAGAAACGGCTATAATAAGCTGCATCCCTAATGACTGCGGCGGCGGCTGCATTACAAAACACTACGTTAAAGACGGTGTAATTAAAAGAATCGTGACAGACGAACGTGAAGATCTCGATATGAATAATGGAGATAAACCGCAGTTCAGAGCCTGCGTACGCTGCCGTTCAAGAAGACAGTCATTCTACCGTAAAGACCGTGTTCTTTATCCTCTCAAGCAGACAGGAGAGAGAGGCGATCTCAATGGGTTTATTAAAATCACATGGGAACAGGCATACACGGAAATAGCCCAGAAAATGCAGGAGATAAAAACTGTCTATGGCAGAGGCGCATACCATAAAATTCATGCCGCAGGCGACTTCAGCGGCTGGTCATGGTACGGCGTAAACAAGCTTCTTGTACTCCATAACGGCGGGTATACAAAACACTACGGTTCTTACAGTGTACCGGCTGTTGTACATGTGGGCGCACTTATTGAGGGTAAAGACTATTATCTTCCTTTAGCAAACTCAAGGCAGGATGTGCTTAATTCAGATCACCTTGTTCTCTGGTCATATAATCCTATGGAAACAATATATGACACGAATACGGGCTGGTATCTTACACAGTGTAAAGAGAAAGGTATCCCTGTAACTGTTATTGATACAAGGCTATCAAAAACTGCAGCAACTGTTGGCGGTGATTTTGTCAATATCATGCCTTCCACAGACTCAGCCTTAATAACCGCTATGCTTTATCACATCCTGAAAAACCACTTTGATAAGCTTGATGTTGATTTTATCAATAAGCACCTTTACGGCTTTTTTGATAACGGCAACAGCCTGCTTCATGCTGATGTTGATGCCGCTAAATATGCAGTACCGGACGGCGGTTCACTTTCTGCATTCATCATGGGTGATGAAGGCGACCTTTTAACAGGCGGATATAACAATAAAACCTCCATCTATCCTGATACTATCGGCTACAACGTCAACTCTGACGATGTGCTTTACGGGAAAACTGTCCACATTTGGGGTCAGAGAGCTAAAACTCCCGAATGGGCTGAAAAAATCACCGGTGTTCCCGCTACAAAGATCCGTGAACTTGCTGAACTTTATCTGACTAAAAAAGTTACCACTCACATTGGTCTCGGCTATCAGCGCCACACAGAAAGTGAGCAGGCGGTATGGCTTAACCGTGTTCTTTCTGTTGTAACTAAAAACTTCGGTGATGCAGGACGCTCGTCAGGTTTTGTTGTTGCTGCTAAAGCTGGTGCATACGGTCCGGACCCTGTGGATATGTACCTGCCCAATGAAATAGCCATGAGCGGACTTTACGATGCAGACAGAATCACTTCGCCTGTGAGTTACATGCCTACAGCGTGCAGAGTGAATGTTCCTGCATTCGTTGTACCGGATGGATTTGACAACGCCGGAACAGGTAAATCAAAATGGAATGACGGACAGGTAAAGCATCTTCCCGCTAACTTCGGCAAAGCCGTATTTGTTTCCGGTGCAAACATCATGGTAAACAACAGCGGAGATGTTAACTACAACTGGGAAATATATAAGGATAAAACAAAATGTGAGCTTATCGTAAACTTTGAACCGTTTATGACAGCCACAGCCGCAATGTCTGACTATATACTGCCTTCAAAAATGATCGGTGAAAAACCCACATTTATAACAGGCTGGTTCGGTCAGGATACACTTATAAGATCAAATGTTGTGACAGAAGCACCCGGTGAGGTTCTAGACGAGTACACCATATGCGCCGGAATAGCCGATAAGCTGGGGCTTGGTACTGAATATCTGGGTGATTACCCTCTTGGTGAAGAAGGTATGGAAGCCAGACTTCGCGCAGGCTGGGATGCTTATGATCTCACCACTGTTTACGGTATGACTTATGACGAGATCTGCGAAAAAGGCGCTGCCGAGATAGCAACTCCTGCTGAAGCGGCAATTCAGTATAAGGCTTTCAGAGACGATCCGGAAAATAATCCTCTTAAGACCCCCACAGGCAAGTTTGAAGCTTACTGCCTCGGAATGATTGAGGACTACGAAGCCAGATACCATGACAATATTGATACAGTAACCTCTGACAACGGTTCAGGAGACTTTGACCTTCCCGGCAGCGGTTCAATATTCTCCGCTCACCACGGTGATAATACAGGCAGAAGGTTTGTTTACCCTGTTCCTATGTATATTCCGGCAGTTGAAGGCAGACACGCAGTAGACACTACAGACCCCAGCCATGAGCTTGCTCACGATGATCCCGCTGGTTCAAACAGCAAGGGGTATGTATTTACCCTGCACAACTATCATAAAATGTACAGAACCCATGCTACGCACAATAACGTTGCTTACCTTAATGAGCAGTATAAAAAAGATGCTGACGGCAACGCAGCTTTCCTCAACCCTGACCGTGAATGGAAAGACGGCGTATGGGAAGACGGAATCTATGAACCCATGTGGATAAGCCCCGCTGATGCTGTAACTCTGGGAATTCAGGAGGGAGACAGAGTTCTTCTGAGCAATGACAGAGGAAAAATGTATGCTTCTGCTCATATCACAAACAGGGTTGCGCCCAAGATTGTTTATGTTTCAGAAGGCGGCTGGTTTCAGAAGAACAACTCAGGAATTGATGTCGGCGGCTGCACAAACACTCTTATGACAGCCAGACCAGCAAGAATCTGCAAAGGTATGACATCGGGCAACGACTGCCGTGTCAAAATCGAAAAGGCGTAGGGAGGATTAAACCATGGCTAAACAGATGGCATTTTACTTTGACCAGAACAGATGCATGGGCTGCCACGCCTGCGTTGTAGCATGCAAAGACTGGAATGACGTTAAGCCCGGCAAGGCAAGCTGGAGAAGGCTTGGTGTAACCGAAAGCGGCGCTTTCCCGAATGTAAAGGTTTTCAACCTTGTACTTTCCTGCAATCACTGCGCAAACCCCGCATGCACTGCGGCCTGCCCCGTGGGAGCGATTTATAAAAGAAAAGAGGACGGCATAGTAATAGTAGACCGTGACAAATGCCAGAACATCCGTTCCTGCGCAGTTGCATGCCCCTACGGTGCTCCTCAGTTCGGCGATGATAAATCCGAACCTGTTAAGAAGGCAAGCTGGGCGGTTAAACACCCTGTACAGAAATGTACCTTCTGCTGGGACAGGCTTGATGACGGTCTTGCGCCTTCATGTGTTGCAGCCTGCCCTCAGAGAGCCCTTGACTTCGGCACTGTTGAGGAGATCAGCGCGAAATACCCCACAGCACAGAGAACCGCTGTAGGTATGCCCGATTCAACTAAAGACGCCAACGGTAATACCCTTACCTCCGGAGATACAGTACCCTCCATTTTCTTTAAACCGAAAAATTAGGAGCCATAACAGAAAAACAGCCGCCTTCCCGCATAGGCGGCTGTTTTTCTATTCCCGCTTGACTTGATGCTGGTTTTGATTTAGTTATCTCTAACTATATTAAACAAGGAGCGGCATATGCTTCCGGCAAATGCAGGTTCGCAGCAAATTGATACATCATGGAATTTTCTGAATACCTTCGGAGATGTCGCAGGGATGTTCAGACATGCGTTACTTTCATGCGGGCTTGAGATCTCTTTTCTTGATTATACGGCAAAAGAAACAGCCGCCGCTGATTTTGAGATAGATTCAGCCCCCCTTGAGTTCTCTTTTCACATGGCCGGAACCGGATATGGAAGAATTATCAAAGGCGGCAGGGAAACAGCCCTCCTGAGCGGAATCTCAGGCAGAAGCCTTGTGACATACAATCCCGGGAGTCGCTGCTCCGTACAGACCTTTGCCGGAGAACACTACCGTATTCTTAACCTGTATGTCTCTCCTGACCGCTTCATGGAATATTTGGGCGGAGAACCGGAATATGTGCCTGAGTCATTCAGGGGCATATTAAAAAGGAACACAGCTTCCATCAATATTGATGCCGCCTTGACTCCTGCTGTCAGGGTTATTCTGGATCAGATCGTAAACAGCCCTTATCAGGGTGCAATGAACAGGCTGTTTCTCGAAAGCAAAAGCATGGAGCTTATTGTTCACATGCTTCATGAAGCGGAAGGAAGCCGTTTATGCAGGAACATTCCAAAGCTCTGCAGCAGTGATGCGGGGAGGATCAGAGAGGCAAGGGATATACTGATAGCTGAAATGGATAATCCGCCTGCTCTGGATGATTTGGCGAGGAGAGTCGGCATCAACAGTACAAAGCTTAAAAAAGGCTTCAGGTCACTGTTTAACTCAACGCCGTATTCTGTTCTTCGCAGCGAGAGGATCAGGCATGCAGAGGTTCTGCTTGGCGAAGGACTGATGAATATCACAGAAATAAGCCACCATCTTGGTTTCAGCGACACATCTCACTTCATCCGTGAATTTGTGAAATTTCACGGAACAACACCCGGAAGATTCACTAAGACCGTTTCCTGATTATTCTATAATAAACACCTTATATTCTATTTTTTATGCTTTTCCAGTGTTAAGTTTGGCTCTTCTAAGTTGCTTGAGGTGAGGAGAGATGTATGCTTTTGAAAAGAGCGAAATTTGCGGTGCTTACCGCTTATATCCTGATAATATCCGCTTTTCCGGTGAATGCGGCTGACAATGCTTCTGCTGAAGTATATGAGCTGGACACCGTTGTTGTCACAGCGGAGAAAAGAGGGAGAGATGTTCAGGAGGTTCCCGCCACAGTTTCCTTTATAAGCGGTGAAGAGGCAGAGGAGTATGGACTCCGTACGGTGGCTGATGTGATGAATATGACCCCTAATCTTTATGTGACCCAGACCGGAGAGTCCATAACAACATTTGCCACAATGAGAGGAATTACCGGCTCCATGAACCAGATTCCCTCTGTAGGTTTTTATGTGGATGACGTGTATTACCCTAATCTGGATGTGAGTTTCTATGACGTTGAGCGTATTGAGATTTTAAAAGGGCCACAGGGAACGCTTTATGGAAGAAACTCTGAAGCGGGGGTTATAAATATAATAACAAAGCAGCCTTCTGATAAGTGGATCGGCAGAGCAGGGATTGACGTCAGCAGTTTTAATACATATGAAACAAAAGCTTCAATAAGCGGACCTGTTGTTAAAGACAGACTTTTCATAAAAGCAGCAGCCAGATATGTTGAAACAGACGGTTATTTTGAAAGTGTCAGCGGTGAAGATGATATGGGGAAAACAGAAAAAACTGACGGCAAGCTGAACCTCCGGTATGAATCCGGGAATGAATTTAAGGCTGATCTGAATTACAGCTTCCAGCGCTATGAAGGTGATAAATATGCAAACTTTTCCCCTCTTCACAGCAGTGACATGCGGAAAAAGATTAACGTTAATGAAGACGGGGAAACCTATAATGACTCGGATATGTTCTCCCTTCGTGGTGAGTACGCCGGAGGAGATGTGAGGTTGGTTTCCGTTACCGCTCACAGCAGAACAGATTCAATGTTTATGAATGATACTGATTTTACGCCTATTGACATGGTCACCATTGATATTGAGAAGGATATAAACTCTTTTTCACAGGAGTTTCGCCTTATGTCTGATAATGCAGACGGAAAATTGAGCTGGATAGCAGGGCTGTTCCTTCTTTCTGAGAAGGATGAGCGCAGATACAACACATGGATGAACTTCATGAATATGGGTATGGGTGTCCCCGGAGAGAATCTTAAGCAGAACAGTGAAGTCAAAACCACAGGTCTGGCCGTTTTCGGTGAAGCAGGTTACGAATTCGGCAGATTTGAACTGACAGCGGGTCTCCGTTATGACAATGAAAAAAAGGAGTTCTCCTATAGCCAGAATCCCTCCGGTGATATACTCCCCATGATGGGCTACGGCAGTATTTCCGGTTCGGAAGAAGAAACATACGGGGCATGGCTGCCTAAGCTTTCCCTGAAATACCGCTTTGCTGAAGGCATAATTACTTACGCAAGTGTTTCCAGAGGTTTCAGAAGCGGAGGCTTTAACGAAAAAGAGAATATGGGTTCCTCTTTTGATCCGGAATTTACATGGAATTATGAACTTGGTTTCAAATCTTCATGGCTGGGACGAAGGCTGAATGTTAACGCAGCGCTGTTTCATATTGACTGGACGGATATGCAGGTGGAGATCGCCGAAGCGGGGGGAACATCTGTTTATATGGAAAACGCTGCCGAAGCGGAAAGTACGGGCGCTGAGATGGAGATATCTGCAATGCCGCTTTCTGGACTGGTTATAAACGCCGGAGTTGGCTACACATACGCAGAATATAAAGACTATAAAAGAGGGGATGAGGATTTCAGCGGCAAAAGAGTTATTGACTCACCGCTTTATACTGCAAATTTGGGTGCTGCATACAGTTTCGGCAACGGGTTCTATACCAATGCAAATTACAGCATGTTCGGCAAAGTGTATTTTGACCCGGCAAATACGGAGGAACAGAAAAGCTATGGTGTGCTGAATGCCAGAATAGGTTATCAGGGCAGCCTCTATGACATATATTTTTATGGAAGAAACCTTCTTGACGAAGAGTATGCCGTGCGGGCATTTGAGGTTAATGATGTATGGTATGGCAGAGCAGGTGAACCGAGGGTTATAGGTGTTATGTTTGCCGGGAAATTCTGAACAGCAGTATCTTACGGCGGCGCTCGCCTCTTGCGCCGCTGTTATTTCTTGACATAGGTACTATTTTGAGTTAGTTATGTCTAACTAATTTTGGTGATAAGAGGGAGCATGTTTTCTCATTCAGGCTCTACCAATGAATTTTCCGATTCTGCTTGGAACTTTCTTAAATTCTGCGAAACAATCAAGGGCGACAGACTTATACATGCTTCTCTGCCTTCAGGAATTAATATACTGTTTTTTGGTTTTATGCTTGGGGAAAAAAGTGAAGGCGTTTTTCATCAAAACGAAGCTCCTATCGCTTTTACATTTCATATAACAGGATGCGGCTACGGGCAGGTTCATCATTCAGCTTTCAGTTCCTCAGAGGTTGAAAGCTCTCCCGGCAAGGTTTTTGTCACATATTGTCCGGATACAAAATTCTTCTTTAAAATGCAGGCGCTTACTGAATATAAAACCCTGAATCTTTTCATATCGCCTTCGCGGCTTTCCGCACATCTTGAAAATGATTTTCAGAATATTCCGCATGGGCTCGCTTCTGTTCTGGACGGTTCATCAAAGTCTCCTTTTATTTATGAAACCGCTGTAAGTCCGGCTGCGAGGCTTATTATAAACCAGCTTACAAACAGTTCATATCAGGGTGCAATGAACAGGCTGTTTCTGGAAAGCAAAAGCATGGAGCTGATAGTCCGTCAGCTTTATGAAATATCATCCTGCTGCGGCAAATGTAACTGCGTGAGGCTGCTGAAAGGAGATATTGAACGTATAATGGAGGCGAGAAATATTTTGCAGAACAGCGTGGGCTGCCCTCCGTCATTAGATGAGCTTGCCCGCAGAGTGGGAGTTAATATCACAAAGCTCAAACAGGGATTCAGAAGCGTATTTGAGACAACTCCTTACGCTTTTCTGCGCAGTGAACGCATGCGTATTGCAGAGAATATGCTTAAAGACAGCAGCTTTAATATAACCGAAATAAGCCATCAGCTCGGTTTCAGCGACACATCACACTTTATACGTGAGTTTGTTAAGTTTTACGGAACGACCCCCGGCAGATTCATAAAAAATCATTCCTGATTTTCAATTTTTATTACCTCATATTCTATTAAACATTTTTTTTCAGTGCTACTTATATTTGTCTAACTTATTCAACGGAGGAATATAATGTTATCTCGTTTAAATTTTTTTGCGGTGTACTGCGCCGCAATGCTCATTTTCAGCGCCGTTTCGGCGGCTGCCGCTGAAAATTCTGATAACGGAGAAGTTATTATGCTTGATACGGTAACTGTTACCGCTGAAAAAAGGGGTGAGGATATTCAGAATGTCGCCGCTTCTGTTTCCGCTGTCAGCGGGCAGCAGGCGGAGGATTACCTAATTAAAAGCACTCTGGATATCATGTCTCTTTCTCCTAATATGTATATCTCGCAGCCCGGTTCTTCTTCAATGACGTTTGTTACAATGAGAGGTATCACAGGCTCATTCAATAACACCCCTGCTGTGGGCTTTTATGTTGATGATGTTTATTACCCGTCTCTGGATATGACTCTGTTTGATATAGACCGCATAGAGATCCTCAGAGGGCCGCAGGGCACTCTTTACGGCAGAAACTCTGAAGCAGGAGTAATCAATATAATAACCAGACAGCCGGGTAATGAGTGGCACGGCTACGCCGGACTCGAAGCAGGGTCATACAGCACCTATGGCGCTAAGGCATCAATAGGAGGGGCTGTTATAAAAGATAAGCTGTTTATGAATGCTGCTGTGAGCTACAGCGAGTCCGAAAGCTATTTTGAAAACAGGTATGATAACTCCAAGAACGGCGGAGAGTATGAGGAAAAGGACGCAAGGCTTTCCCTGAGATACGAACCTGACAAAAGACTCCGCTTTAACCTTATATATGATTATCAGAATTATGATTATTTTAAGAATGTGCAGTTAGGCAGCCTTGATTCAGGGAGTCTGCGTAAAAACATGAGCTATAACGAGGACGGTGAGGACAGAAAAGATGCACAGGGGATTCTGCTTCGCACGGAATACGATTTTTCAGGCGCAAAGCTTGTTTCCATAACCGCATTCCGCAATGAGCAAGAATACTCCCTCGGCGATATGGACTTTTCACCTGTTGATCTCATCACTATGTCATATGACAAGGATCTTTCCCAGTTTACACAGGAGTTCAGGCTTGTTTCAGACAGCCGCACATCGAAGCTTAAATGGCTTGCGGGTCTTTTCATACTTTCCGAGAATGATGACCGCGAGTACATGATGTGGATGAACTACATGAATATGGGTGTGGGTATGCCGGGCGAGAACATAGTGATGAACAGCGGCACGGAGACTGAAGGATATGCCATCTTCGGTGAAGGTACATACGCATTTACAGAGAGGCTCAAGGTCACCTTGGGGCTCAGATATGATTATGAAAAGGACAGCTTCAGTTATAAACAGAGATCAAGCGGCCCTGTTTCCCCCATGTTCGGTTATGGTGATCTGGACGGCTCCACAGACGAAAGCTATGGGGCGTGGCTTCCTAAGCTTGTGTTCAGTTATGGCTTTACTGATGATTTTATGGCTTACGCAAGTGCTTCCAGAGGGTTCAGAAGCGGTGGCTTTAACGACAGTGTGAATATGGGAACTTATTATGAACCGGAATTTACATGGAATTATGAGCTTGGAATGAAGTCCTCATGGTTCAATCGCAGGCTGAATATCAATGCGGCTTTGTTTTATATCGACTGGACAGACATGCAGGTTGAGGTGATGAAAAACGGCATTGCTTATTATGAAAATGCCGCCAAAGCCGAGAGTACGGGAGCAGAGTTGGAAGTATCCGCTATGCCGTTTGCCGGGCTGGAATTGAAGGCGGGTGCGGGTCTCACAAGAGCGGAATATAAAAAATACGATACAGAGGCAGGGGATTACGAAGGCAATAAAATTCAGACAACGCCTGAGTACACTGCAAATATGGGGGCGGTTTACCGTTCTTCGGCGGGTGTTTTTGCTTCAGCGTCATACAGTTATTACGGGAAGCATTATTTTGATACAGAAAATACAAAGGCACAGGACGGCTACGGGTTAGTGAATGCCAAACTCGGATATGAGGGCGAAAACTATGAGGTTTATGTTTTCGGAAGAAATCTCTTTGATGAGGAGTACGCAATACGCGGTGTTAAAGTATCAGGCAATTGGTACGGCAGAGCAGGCGAACCCCGAACAGTCGGCGTATCTTTTGCCGGAAGGTTTTAATGGAAAACAGAAAAAAATTTATCGCCCTTGCGTGCCTTTACACGGCACAGCTTATCCCCGGACATTTTGCCACAAATGCGCTTCCGGTAATCATGCGCAATGAGGGTTTCTCGCTTCGGAGCATAGGCTTTGCCGGAATGATAAGCATGCCTTGGGCTCTGAAGTTTCTTTGGTCGCCCGCCGTGGACAGGTGGGGCAGGGGGAAAAATCATTACAGGAAATGGATTTTCCTTATGCAGATCTTCTTTGCCCTCACCACTCTCGCTGCTGCTTTTTTTTCTCTGAGTGAGAACTTTATAACGGTTATTATGCTGATGACTCTTTCATATTTTTTTGCATCCACGCAGGATGTAGCGGTTGATGCTTATGCTGTGAAAATGCTTCAACCATCGGAAAGAGGTATCGGAAACGGTATTCAGGCGGCAGGAAATATGCTCGGAGTAGTGCTGGGCTCCAGCCTCGCACTGATTCTTTATATCCGTACATCATGGGAAACAACCCTGATTACGCTTTTCGTGGTTACTCTGCTGCTTTCTGTTCCTCTTTATTTTTCAGGCGAAAAGAAAACACAGGAACAGCAGAAAACAGCTTCATACGAAGATATTGTGAGCTTCTTCAGAATAAGCGGCATCAGGCGTCTGATTCCGGTGATGCTTCTCTCTTTCGGAGGTGTTTTCAGCTCCATGACAATGATTAAACCATTGATGATTGATCAGGGCTATTCATGGAGCTTTGTGTCAGCCGCTGTGGGGCTCTACCCGCTTGCGGGAGTTCCGGCGGCTCTGGCGGCGGGCTTTGCGGTTAAAAAATACGGAAGGAAGAAAGTAATGCTTATCAGCAGCGCTTTTCAGATATTCGCCTGCCTTATGCTTGTGCCGGTGGCATCGGGCAAGGGGGGGGCGTATCTGATTCAGGCTGCCATGTGTACAGTGTTTGTATCCTTTTCTCTTCTTCTCACTGTTTTTAATACCATTGCAATGGATTTTGCACGCAGCGGACGTGAAGGAACAGACTTTACTCTGTTTATGTCTGTGACTTTTTTCGGTGGAATGTTCATTGCCGGAATAAGCGGAGTTGTTGCCCAATATTTTGGTTATGAGACTCTGTTTATTTTGTGCGCATTTATATGTCTGTTGGTTTATCTGATGCTGGAGAACCTTTTCCGCAATGGGCGCATAACTGATACTGAAGAATGTGAGTCCGGATGTCCGGACGGGGTGCAATAATGGAAAGAACAGATAATATATCCGGCATAAAGCGGCTTTTTGAAATAGCAGGAACGAAAAAGAAATTTCTCATAGCTTCCATGCTTCTGACTGTTGCTGCAACTGCATTACAGTTCGTTCCGGTTACCGCTGTGTATTTTATCATCAGCGAACTGGCGGGACACGCCTCAAATATACATGAGGCGGATGCCTCGCGGCTGTACCGTCTGGGGTTTATAAGCCTCGGAGCCGTGGGAATTGCAGGTGTCATGCTGTATGCGGCTTTCATGTGCTCTCATATTGCGGCGTTCAATATTCTTTACGAACTTAGGGTCAGGCTGTCCGAAAAATTGACCAAGCTTTCCATGGGTTTTTTCAGCAACAGGACAACGGGCGGCATAAAGAAGATAATGACAGAGGATGTGGAGCGAATAGAGCTTTTTGTGGCTCATCACATTCCGGATATAACAGGTGCTGTGGTGTTCCCTGTGTTTACCGCTTTATATCTTTTTATTACGGATTGGCGCATCGCTCTTGCTCTCTTTGCTCCTTTAGGCGCTGCTTTGTTTATTCAGACAAGAATGTTTTCATCCAATGATATATACAGAGAATTTAACCTTGCTCTGGAGGAAATGAACTCGTCTGTGGCGGAATATGTAAAAGGTATGCCCGTTGTTAAGGTATTTAATGCGGATGCGGAGTCTTTTGATTCGCTCAAAAAGAGTATTTTTAGATTCAGGGATTTTGCGTTCAGGATAACTAAGCAGTACGCTCTTATCTATCCCGCATTTCTTACGGTTTTATCCGCTCCTTTGCTCTTTTTAATTCCTGCTGCCGGGTATTTCGGTATGAATGCAGCAGATTATGCCGAATATGCGCCGAGGATCTTTTTGTTTCTGATTTTGGGAAGCGGAATGTTTTTTCCGTTTCTTAAGCTGGTTTTCATGGTGAATAACCTGCGTCAGATCACAGTTGGGCTTGAGCGTGTGGACAGCGTACTTAACATGGAGGAAATGCGTGAGCCTTCTGCGCCCGCCGTCCCCAATGGTTCATCGCTTGAGTTTTCGGATGTCACTTTCTCGTATGGAAATGAACCGGTACTGAAAGATGTTTCCTTCCGTGTGGAGGCGGGAAGTGTCACAGCCATAGTGGGTCCATCCGGCGCAGGGAAATCAACAGTCGGGATGCTCGCTGCAAGATTCTGGGACATACATGACGGAGAGATAAAAATAGGCGGAGTGAACATTAAGGATATGAGTACGGAGATTTTGATGGGTCACGTGTCATTTGTGTTTCAGGAAAATTTTCTTTTCTTTGATTCCATTGAGGAAAATATCCGTATGGGGAATACTTCCGCTGCAATGGATGACGTTATAAATGCTGCGAAAGCCGCTTGCTGCCATGAGTTTATTGAGAAGCTTCCCAATGGTTACTCAACTCTTGCCGGTGAGGGAGGAACATATCTCTCCGGCGGTGAACAGCAGAGAGTGGCGATAGCCAGAGCTATTCTGAAAAACTCTCCAGTGCTGATTCTTGATGAGGCAACTGCATATGCCGATCCTGACAACGAAGGGAGGATTCTTGAGGCATTTTCAAAACTTATAAAGGATAAAACCGTGCTTGTCATAGCGCACAGGCTCTCGACCATCCGCAATGCAGGACAGATCATGGTCATGGACAGAGGAAGAATAGTTGAAAAAGGAATACACGAAAAGCTGGTATCCGCAGGCGGATTATATGCGAAAATGTGGGAGACATATTCATATATGCGTGAATGGAAGATAGACGTGAAAGAAGGGGGCAGAAGATGAACTTTATATCCATGCTCAGTGTGGCAGGAGCGGGAAAGCCCCAAAAATTCGCTCCGGTTTTTTTGTGGACACTTGCAGAGTATGCCTTCAGAGGCGTACCTTACGGAATCCTTCTGGCGGCTGTGCTTGAATTTTATAAGCCTCTTGCCAACCCAACGTTAACGCTTGACACCCGTCAGCTCGGCATAATCTGGATCACTCTCGCAGCGTCTGTTGCGGTGCAGTATTTCATCAGCAGAAAAGCGTATTTCTCTGTGAACCTCGGCAGTTACGGCATGGGGGCTGAGGGGCGCATCGCCATAGCAGAAAGGCTCCGCAGGCTGCCGATGGGTTTTTTCAACAGCCGTGATCCGGGAAGCATAGGATCTTACCTGATCTCTGACTACGCTAATGTGGAGTTCATGATCAGCCATTTGCTCACGCAGATAGCAGGTGCGGTGGTAATGCCTGTTGTGCTGCTTGTTTTCCTTGCATTTCAGAACTGGCAGCTTGCTCTCGCTGGCGCAGCGGTTATTCCTCTGGCTTTTCCTGCGTATATTATTACAAAAAAAATAGTTTTATCTGTGGGTGCAAAACACCACGAAGCAAAAACAGCGGCGTCATCACGTATGCTTGAATATTTGGCGGGCATCAGGTTTATAAAGTCCTTCAGGCTCACAGGTGTGCGTTTTGAGCGTCTGGAAAAGGCTTTTCGGGAACTGAAAAGGCTCAGTATAAAGATAGAGGCATCCGGAGGTCCGACGGCCGTTATCAGCACAATTATCCTCCATGCCGGCCTGACAGTTATCATTGTTGCGGGGCTGGGTTTTCTTCTGACTGACAGGATTGATATTCCGGTATACATAACATTCCTGATCCTCGGTTCCAGAGCTTTTGAACCGCTGATTCAGGCATTCATATATGTTAATGAAATGCACTATTACAATTTAAGCGTGAAAAGGGTCGCCAAACTTCTGGACGAACCGATTCAGACTGGCGGCGGTGCGCCGAGGCCTGAGCAGTTTGATATTGAGTTCAGAAATGTGTCATTCAGCTATAATGAAACCTGTGTGCTTGAGGATATAAGCCTGAAGCTGCCTGAACAGAGCTTTACTGCTGTTGTAGGTACTTCCGGCTCCGGCAAAACCACTCTTACTAGACTGATTGCCCGCTTTTGGGATACATGCGCAGGTGAGGTATTTCTCGGCGGACGTGATGTAAGGGAGTATAAACCGGAGGATCTGCTTTCCCGTATTTCCATGGTTTTTCAGGATGTTTATCTATTTAATGACACTGTTTATAACAACATCGCAATCGGGAACAGGAATGCAGCAGAGGATGCTGTTAAAGCCGCTGCAGAAAAAGCGGGCTGCGCAGAGTTTATTGAAAAACTGCCTCATAAATATGACAGCCTTGTAGGGGAGGGAGGATCAAGACTTTCCGGCGGTGAGAAACAGAGAATTTCCATTGCAAGAGCGATTCTGAAAGATGCGCCTGTTATCCTTCTGGATGAGGCGACAGCTTCGCTTGACCCTGAAAATGAAAAGCATATTCAGAAGGCGGTAAACGAACTTGTGAAGAACAAAACTGTGCTTATTATAGCCCACAGGCTGAATACGGTTGTAAATGCAGACAAAATAATTGTGATGGATAAAGGGAGAATCGTTGAAGAGGGGACGCATTCTTCCCTTCTTGAAAAAAGCGGCTTGTATAAACACCTCTGGGATGAACAGCAGAAAATCAAGAACTGGATGTTCTGAAATAAATTAAGATGTGTTTAACTTTTCAGACTATTTAAACTACCTTCAGAAGTAGCACACTGAACAGTATTTGTGTATAGCTTATTCCGCTGACAGCAACAAGATTAGAAATTTTAAAGGGGAATATTATGCTATTAAGGGGGAAAGCACTCTTAACATTATTTTTTTCAGTGCTTGTGTTTTGCGCTGATGCTTATGCGGATTCTAAAACCACTGCGGATGATGATATTATAGTTCTGGATTCCGTGATTGTTTCCGCTGATAAACGTGAAAGCTATGCTCAAGAAGCTCCAACTGCTGTGACTGTGATGACCGGAAGCGAGCTTGAAAAAGCAGGTATAACAAATATACAGGAGCTTCTGAATATTATTCCAAACACTTATACGTCTTCTCTTGTAGGGAGTATAAGCTACACTACAATAAGGGGAAAGGGAACAAACGGTTTTATCGAAAACAGTCCGGTTATTATTTACGTTGATGGCATTCCTATGGATTACTATCAGAACGCCGATCCCGGTCTTGAAGATATCGAAAGAGTCGAGGTACTCAGGGGCTCTCAAGGAACGCTTTACGGCAAGGGGAGCGTGGGCGGAGTCATTAACATCATTTCAAAGAAGCCTGCGGATCATTTTGAAGGAAGAATAAACATATATGTAGGGAACTACTCCTCTTACGGTGCTCATATGTCCGTAAGCACTCCTGTTGTTGTCATAAGTAGTAGCTCGTTATCTATTATCCGCTGACTAAGAAAAGCTAAAAATTGCTCGTGTAACTAGCCGATGATAAAGAAGAAAAATATGGAGGCGGCGGGAATTGCCAACACCATTTATTTAGCAATGTATTTGTTATATATACAAGAGATTTACCCGTTTGTAAAGGATTCGATAATAGAGATTTGTGTACAAGAGGGTGTACGGTTGTGTACAAACTTTTGATTTATATTTGGTAAATCTACTCTATAGTATAGTTGGTATTCAAAGAAGTTAACTGCCTGTAATACCGCATTACTATTTTCATAAACATTAAGTATAGTTTTGCTAATTGTTGTACCGAGTAAACATTGCGCTAATGTTGTTTGTATGAGATATTATCAAAATGATATTACTTTAGACTCGATGTACAAAAATTTATCTTTGGAGAAATACAATGGATAAGTTTTGTTTTGTGATAATGGGTTATGGTAAGAAAACTGATACCTATACCGGAAAAGTTTTTGATCTTGATATGACATACACAAACATTATTAAACCAGCAGTTGAAAAAGCAGGTTTGATATGTGTTAGAGGGGATGAAATACAAGAGTCTGGGCTAATCGATAGGAATATGTATGCTCTTTTAATAAGAGCTGATTTGGTTATTGCAGATATTTCAACTTACAATCCAAATGCTATATATGAACTTGGTGTACGCCATGCTTCAAGACCATATTCGACAATTATTTTGAAAGAAGATCAAGGTTGTTTAGCATTTGATTTAAGTCATAATAAAATTTTTTCATACAAACACTTGGGTGATGATATTGGCGCATCAGAGGCAAAACGATGCCAAGAAGAACTTGTCGCTTTGATTACTAGTATTTTAACACGTTGCGAAACAGATAGTCCATTTTTTCAATTTATACCTTCACTCTGCCACTATGTTTTACCCGATGAAGAGTTTGGGAAAATTTTGAGTGAGTTAGCGGAAAGAGAAAAACATCTTTTTGCCATAGTTGAAAAGGCAAAGATTGAAATGAATCAAAATAATTTTGTAGCTGCATACAAACTATGGAGTAAAGCGAGTGAGAAAGCAGAAGATGAGGCTTATTTCATTCAGCAGCATGCTCTTGCTCGATATAAAAGTGAATTCCCTTCAAAAGCGGGAGCATTACAAGATGCCCTCATTATTATAAGTAAACTTAAACCTGATTTAACAAATGATACTGAAACACTTGGCATCACTGGAGCTATATATAAACGACTGTATCTTCTTCATAAGGATATTGCTTATTTAGATAAAGCAATTTCTTTTTATCGGAGAGGATATGTGGTCAATAAAGATTATTATACTGGTGAAAATTACGCTACATGTTTGGAGCTTAAATCTATGCAAGTAATTGATGAAAATGAAAAAATTTATTGTAGATTTGAGTCACGTAAAATAAGAGAAGAACTTATTAACCTCATTACCTCAATCTTACAACAGGATGATTACGAACAGCGCAGTGATTTGAAATGGATATATGCAACCTATTCATACTCTTTATACTCATTGGATCTTGAGTACAAAGAGTATGAAAATAAATTTTTTGCTTTATCAAATACAGATTGGGAAAAGAATACTTATATTCAAACAAAAACTCTTTTAGACAACATCAGAGAGGGTACTCATGGCAAATCTTTATAAAGTATTTATCAGCCACTCATGGGACTATGTCAACGACCTAAACAACCTTAGAAATTTGTTAGAGCAGAGAGGGTATTTTAAGACTTTTTTTCAAGAGGCTTCACCTAATGAGCCAATTAATTCAGTAAATACGGAATATATTAAAAGAGTTCTTCGTTTAAAAATTGCTGAGTCCAATATTATTTTAGGTATTGCTGGAATGTATGCTTCACATAGCACTTGGATGGATTGGGAACTTCAGACCGCAGTGAATCATAACATACCTATAGTTGGGGTAATCCCTCGTGGTCAAGAAAAGATTTCTTTGGTTGTTTCAAGTCGCTCGAAAGAAAATGTTTATTGGAATACGGAGAGTATCGTTGCAGCGATAAGAAAACATGCTATCTAATTAGAATAGTAAGATTATTTTTTAACATTAATGAGAATATACAGTATGATATAGCTTGGAGGGGGTTCTTTTGGATTTTATATATGAATTTAGGAATAAGAACAATCGAAAAGCAATTGTGTTTATTCATGGTTTTACGGGTGATGTCAATAGTACATGGCGTGACTTTGTTGAATTCTTGAAATTAATCCCTTCAGTTGACTCTTACGATATATTTGGCATTGGGTACCCATCTTCTTACAAAATTGATATACCTCTTTGGTCATCAGAACCGAGTATTAATACGATCTGCAGCTACATCGAAAAGGAGATTTGTACTAGATTAAATAAATATACTGAATTGCATTTTGTTGCCCATAGTATGGGGGGATTAATTTTACAAAAATTAATTACGACAGATACCCCTATTTGCAACGATGTGCTTGAAAAAACTAAGACTATATGTATGTTTGGTACTCCAAGTAACGGTTTAAAAAAAGCAATTATTGGATATTTAATAAAAAAGCAAATTCAAGAAATGTATTCTGGCAGTTCCTTTATCAAAGATCTGCGAGAATCGTGGAATGAGCTTTACAAAGAGAATACTCCATTCAAATTCGTCACTGTTGCAGGACTTGATGATACTTTTGTTCCGAGAGAGTCATCTTTAAATTGTTATAAAGATAGTTACCACAGGTATACAGTAGGCAATCATACAAAAATGATTAGACCAATTCCGTCTTCAAGGCAAAGTCTTGATATTGTTTTAGATCTGATTGTCGGTGACAACCAAGTGGATATAAGCACGAATCCTGGGTTAGCTATTTCCGAGTATATTTATTACAAACGCCTTATTGAAGATTATTACCCTATAATTGATTATTTAACTGATGGCGAGTTAGTTAATTTGGCTCTGGCTTTTGATGCCATGGGTGATTTTATCAAATCAAGAAGTATTCTTGAAGGTCGATTCGGTACAACATTTGATACTGATTTGATTGGTACATTAGCCGGTAGATATAAACGGGAGTGGTTAAGTACTCAAAGCATAAATACTGCAATTAAAGCATTAGAACATTATAAAAAAGCGTACGATATTGCGCAAAAGAAAAATGATTATTCACAAATAAACTATTCAGGAATTAATATCGCTTTTTTAGAAATGGTTTTTAAAGATGATACTGCAAAGGCCAAAGAAATAGCTGAAGAAATTTTAAAAAATATTCATGGGCAAAATTATAATGACCGATGGAGAAAAGCAACAGAAGCAGAAGCTTATTTATATTTAGGTGAGGTTGAAAATGCGTTAACACTTTATGGTGAGGTACGAACATTAGATTTCAACCAAAGAGAAATGGTTTCCATATATTCCCAAGCTATCAACGTATGTAAATATCAAAACAGGACAGATGTTGAGTTACGTTTAGATAATATATTTGCAGGGTGATTTCATAAAGTTTTAAAAACTGGAGGTTGCATGTCTTTCTGGAGTTCTGAGAAAATATTGTCAAGAATCGAAAATGAGAATATCGTTACCCCTTTTGAACCTGGAAACATAAAATATGCGTCATATGAGCTTAATGTTGGCCATGAAATTTTTATTACTTCAAATGGAGATGTTAAGCGTGTATTAGATGAAAATGAGCAGTTTTCAATTCCTGCTGGCCAATTTGCTTTATTAATATCGTCCGAAGTCGTAAAAATTCCTTGTGATGCCATTGGACTTATTTCGATAAAAGCAGGTGTTAAGTTTTCTGGGTTAGTAAATGTATCTGGTTTTCATGTTGATCCTGGATTTGAGGGACAGTTGAAATTTGCTGTATACAATGCAGGTAGTGAACCTATACCAATTACTCAAGGGAAACCATTGTTTATGATCTGGTTTGCAGATTTAGATAGACAGACCAGGTGCATGTATAACGGAGAGCATGCCCATCAAAACGGCATATCTGATCTTGATGTAAAAAAAAACAATAGCAAAATGGCATCTCCTGCGGCACTTGATAAAAGACTAACATCTATTGAAAAGACTTTTAAATATATCATATTAATTTTCACTACAGTTATTGCGACAGTGATTGCAACTTTCATCGTAAGTTCTATGAGTCGCAAGGATTCTCCTGAACAAACAATTGAGTTATCTCAGGGTCGAAAAGACAATCAAATATTAGAATTAAAACAAAATATAGCGGGAAATAATCAGTGACAATATCAACTCTAACACAATCTGATATATACAAATATTATTGGATTTTTGCGCAAAAAAGACAGGAGATTTTTTTTTCAAGATACAATGGGTTTGATGAAATACTTATAAATGACTCTATTCTAAAAAAATATAAATTTACTAATACTTACAGGGCTTCTGATAGAGTAAGCCAATACCTTATAAAAGAAATAATTTATAAAGGGTCACAAGAAATAAATGAGCTCTTTTTTAGAATCATACTATTCAAACTTTTTAACAAAATAGAAACTTGGGAATATTTAAATTCTATTTTTCCAACTATTTGTTTATCTTGTTTTGATGTTGAGAAATTCTCGACCGCCCTTTCTAATTACAGAGTTATTGGTAATACTGTATATTCTGCAGCTTATATTATGCCTTCATATGCTGGTGATAAGAGATACAAGGAAAAGCATATTTCACACTTAAATTTATTGAAGAAGATGATTAATGATGATTTACCCCAAAAAATTGCAAATGCAAAAAGTTTGAGAGATGTATTCAACCACTTATTAGCGTACCCTGGATTGGGCAAGTTTTTAGCATTTCAGTACACAATTGATTTAAATTATAGCAATATTATAAACTTTGATGAGAATGATTTTGTTGTTGCTGGGCCAGGAGCAATTAATGGTATCAGAAAATGTTTTGCTGATATTGGAAGATATTCTTTTGAAGATGTTATTAAATATATGGTTGATAATCAAGATAGAGAATTTCAAAAATATGGACTGGCGTTCAAAACACTATGGGGAAGAGACTTAAAGTTGATTGATTGCCAGAATATATTTTGCGAGGTCGATAAATACACAAGAGCAGCTTTTCCTGAATATTCTGCTATAACAGGCAGAACTAGAATTAAACAGCAATATAAAAGGAATCTTGAACCAATTGACTACTTCTACCCTCCAAGATGGGGGATTAATACCAAAATGAAAAGAGAGTTTTAAATGCAAAATAGCTTTTCCGATAATGATGCAAATCGTGTGTGGCAAGAAGCAGCAAGTTTATTTTTTCATGGTTGTGGCAAACCACAAGGCTCTCGGATTGGAGACACTATTGAGCTCCAGCATGTATCATTTAATATTAATAACCCGCGGCAGCGGTGGATCTACGCTAGGCAGCCCGCTGTTAATCCTGCTTTTGCAATTGTCGAACTCTTTGTCATAATGTCTGGTTCAAATGAAGCCAAGGTCTTGAATTATTGGAACCCTGCACTACCTAAGTATTCTGGTAATTCAGACGAGTATTATGGAGCTTATGGTTTTAGACTTAGAAAACAATTTGGGTTTGATCAAATTGAGAGAGCTTACCATGTATTGCTAAATAACCCTGATTCACGACAGGTAGTTTTACAAATATGGGATCCAAGAACAGATATGCCTTTATCTGATGGTCAACCACGCTCAGAGGATATACCTTGTAATATTTGTTCTATGCTTAAAGTTCGTGATGGAAAGCTTGATTGGCTACAGATTATGCGTAGTAACGATTTTTATCGAGGAACTCCATATAACATTGTACAATTTACTTCTATACAAGAAATTCTTGCTGGTTGGTTAGATTTGGAGCCTGGTAAATATTGTCTTGTTTGCGATTCGCTCCATATCTACAAAAAGGATTTACAGGAAATAGTTTTTTCACAAAATGAATTATCAGAATATGTCGAAAATACAGATAGCCTTTCTATCTCAAAAAACTCATGGGATAGTGTCCTTAAGAATGTAATTGACAATCTAAATTTAATGATCAATCCTGAGTTTAAGAGAAACCAATTGAAAAAAGTATACAATTCGCAATCTCTACCATATGGATATAAAAATCTACTTTGCATTGTTGCTGCTGATTGCGCAAGAAGACATGGTTGGTTGGCCGAAATGGATGATGCTGTACTTTCTTGTTCAAATAATCTCTTAAAAAAAATGTGGAATAATTGGTACATACGGAATATTCAAAAATGAACTTTAGGAGGACAACATGCCTTCTCGAAAAAAAAATGTCTTTATTAGCCATCATGGAAAAGACGATAGTTCAGTTTCTGATTTAAAAAATTTACTTGCTAGCAAGGGTTATGAGCTAAGAAACAGTTCTATTGATAGCACCAAGCCCAACAATGCTTCTAACGAACAATACATAAAAAATGAAATATTAAAACCTGGGGTTGACTGGGCAGGAACGGTGATTGTTCTCATTGGAGACAAAACCCACACAAGAGACTATGTTGACTGGGAAATTAAGTATGCCCAAAAAGAAGGAAAACGTGTTGTCGGAATTTATATCAGAGGTTGTACTGATGCGGAGCTTCCTGAAAGTTTTAAATACTACGGGGATGCTTTAATCGGATGGAACTCAGATAAGATAATTGATGCAATAGAGGGTAAAGATAATTCATGGTCTAACCCTGATAGTTCTTGTTATCAGAATCCTCATAAACCTGTTAGAGGAATATGTTGATGAAAGTTTTTGCTTATATAGTTAAACGTGACTACGGCTTTGCTCCTAATCCTTTCTTCGGTTATTGTACATTGGCAACATGCAAACCAGAGATAAGGCGGTTAGCATGTATTGGTGATTGGATACTTGGTAATGGCTCTGTAAATTCTGAATGTGCTAACAAACTTATTTATTGCATGAGAATTACCAACGAAATTACTTTTAATGAGTACTGGTCAAATCCTGTTTACAGTGATAAAAAGCCTGATATGAATACAAGTCTCAAGAAAATGTATGGAGATAATATTTACTTCCATAATTCTGGAATATGGTACCAAGCAGACTCCCATCATAGTAATGAAGATGGGACTGTGAATAATAAAAATCTTGAAAAAGATACCAGTACGGATCGTGTATTAATTTCAGATAATTTTTTTTATTTCGGTGAAAAAGGTATTGCTGTTCCTGAACATATGCAAAGTGAGATTATATGCAGGAATAGGGGGCATAAAAATGTTAATCCTGAAGCTTTTCTGCAATTTCATAAAGAGTGTCTATCTCAATATACAAGTGGTTTTTACGATGCTCCTGAAGGGTTCAAGAAAGGTTTTGAAAGATACAACGGACAATAATTATGCCAATGCACTTCAAGGATAGGATAGTAACACGAACAAAATTAGCAGTATAACAGCACGGATATTACTCATTCCCAGTATTAAATTGATAATAATTAAAAAAGCATACGATAAAAGTATAATGACTAAAGAGGCTGTTATTTTGTATTGAGCATAGAGTTTTGCTTCCGCAAGCAATGCAAGATAATACCTCATTTGCTCTTTAGATAATGTGATATTATCTGGTGTTGCTGGTGCCTCATCACACATATCCATGCCTGCATATTTTATTTTAGTAGGAATATTATCAATAGATTCCAATTGGGTATATTCTCGATTTTGTTCTAAGATTGTTTTCATATGTTGCATATCCATGTAAACAATTCCTGATGAATATACGAGCGTTATTGCAGAAAAGAAGATAAATAAGTATTTAATCAGTAGTTCTTTGTTTCTGATAAAAATTAATAAAGAAAAGTTATATACACTAAATAATGTAAGTAACACCCCAGAAGAATTAAGAAAGTTCCTACAGATTTTTTTAGTATTTTCATCATTGTCTATATCAAATGCTTGGTTTATAGCTTGAATAATAGCGTTATAAGCGTTCCCATACCTGATCAAAATAACAAAAATACAGAGTAAGAGTATTACTTTTGACCAGTTAGCTATAACGTGGGCTTTAAGTTTCTTTGTTGGTGTTTTTTCCAATATGTAGGTTAAAAATAATTCGCATATGGTGAATTTCATGAATAACGCTTCTACAATATACTCTTTATAAACACATACATTTTTTGGATTTGTTCGGGAGTGGCTTTTTTGATGAAGGTTTCGACTTCTTTTTCAAAGTTGATTTTTTCTTGTTCGCTTTGAACGAGGTCTGAGACTGAAACTTCGAGTGCGGTGGCTAGGTTGTACAGAACCAAAGTAGATATATTAACCTTGCCTCTTTCGATTTCTCCTAGGTATTTTGAGCTTATGTCGGCTTTTTCCGACAGGCGTTCCTGCGAAAAGCCTTTCTTTTTCCTCAATTCTTTAATTCTGTTACCAAGAGCTATCGAAAAATCAGTCATATACCCACCTCATTGAAGAATAGGTATTTTTAGGCTCTTGAACACCGTCTATATATCTGTTTTTATTTAAATACAAAGAGTTATAGGTGGGATAAGTTGCTTCAGGTTATTCACTTACGACTGTGAGTTTTTTATATTGCGCAATAATAAACTGACTGAACAGTTGTATATTGCGCTATAAAACCTACAGATTGTTCTTGGTAAGTCATATTTGATACTGATAGGTATTTTCTTATGCGTAAAGTATTGCTTATGGGTTGGATATGTCCCTATTTATGCAAACCTAAAATTTGAAGTCTGCAAATGTAAAATGCTTTTAATTGAGAATTATAAATCTTATTTGTCGCCCAAAACTACATTTACAAGTATGTATTTATATGTTATTAGGAATTATATATTGTATAAATTAATTAAAAACACATCGATAATTCATATTGGAGGTTTTATGTCTGTAGCTCTTTTAACTGAATATGTTTCACCGCAGGTGCTTAATGAGGTTTCAAAGCTTGATAAGGAAAAGCAGGAAAAGCTTATTAATCTTTTTCTCAGCCAGAAGAAAAACAAAGGATTAGCTATAGGTTTATCTGTTGTAGGTCTTCATTACGCTTATCTGCAAAAATGGGGGTTATTTGTTTTGTACGGAATTACTGGTGGTGGTTTCTTGATATGGTGGTTAATTGATCTTTTCAGAGTATCAGGTCTCACTGTTCAGGAAAACGATCAAATTGTCTACCGGCTCATGTCTGTTGTTTAAGAGGAGTTTGGACTTATGAAGAAGAAACTCATTTGGGTTATAGGTGTCCTTCTTGTTCTTGCTGTAATTAACTCTGTGATGAAGTCTGGTGGTTCGAACTCCATTATTGAAAAATATAACGGAACATATTGGGAAAAAGTAGAGGGTGCATTCACCGATACCGTAAAGCCTTTTGAGGATTATTTAAGCGAAAACCAGAAAAAGATGATGGACAGTAAAGCACAGGAATATTATGCAAAATTCCTTAAATGTATTGATTCTGAAATCTCCCAAAACTATTCGAGTGAGCAAGCCACGATAATGAAAAGTGCCAAATCAGAAAGTGAGCTTGAGCAGCGTTTTAAGACAGCTCAGTATGAGGTACTTGGTCTTAGATGTGTTGATAAGTACGTTGAAACTTTTTCAACTGAGATTTCAAATATTTTAAAGTAGTACCCTATCAAGATATATCTCTCTATGGTATATCTGAATGAATACCTCTGCCATGTGTGGGGGTATTCTTACTTCATTCATTCTTTCTTATCCATTAACCTTTTGACAGCTTTGTAAGTCCAGTAATTCCCTAATCTTGTTTTGTAATTGCAGTAATTAAGTTTATTGGCAATTGCTGTATATTCGTTTGTCGCAATCTTATGTTTGACACATATTTCCTGTATGACTTGAATTATTTTGCTTTTATATTCATTTGTTTTATCAATATTTTTCTTTCTTGCTTCTGAAGTGTCTGTGTTTCTGTGAAGGTCAATTTGAGGGTTACCCGCCTTTTTATATTTTGTTATGCCCTTTTTGAAACCACAGCAGTATGAAAACCCTTTTAATTTGAGTTCTGACAAGAAATCATTATCAGGTTCAATCAGCACAGCAACTATTAGATAGTCATCGTAAAGATTACAGGTAGGTATTCTTTTAAGTGATTTTAAAGCCGTCGATATACATTTTTTATTCTCTTTTCTTCTTATAAACTGAATTTGTCCTTTAGGTGCAAAGTTCTTGAGATTCTTAAATTCTTGCTTTCTTTGCTCCTCCAAATTTTTTGAGTAGTCTATTTTTTTGCATACGAATCCGTTTCTATTTTTCATATGATATATTAGCACGATGTCCCAAACCGCTGCAATAAATATAAGTAAGCGTAAGGGGTTTTCTAAAGTAGCTGTTCAACATTTGCCCTGAGAGAAAGAGCTCAGCAAGAACAGTGGGCTTTTGTTTTTAAATACAGCCGTTCCAGAACGGAGGCAATAAGTATTTATGGCAAAAGATGGGTTATATTCGGTGTCTTTTAGAGATAATAAATAAAGACACTCCCCAAAAAAAGATTCGCAATTTTTAATGGGAGAGATCTGTCCTCGCACAGATTCTCGTAATTATATTAAGAAAGGGAGATAATGAGAGGAGAACAAACAACAGAAGATACAAGAAGGAGATATTATTTTACAGGTTACGATTATTTGAATAAGTACAACTCAGAGATTATTGAACCACAAATGAAAATTAAAGAATATCTAATAGAGCAAAGACCTGAATATTTTAATGGTGCATTCATAACAATTACTATTACTAGAAATATTAGCAGTAGAATTCTTATTAATAACTTAGGGAAATTAATTCGATATACAAATGAATTATTATTTTCATCATCAATAAGAAAAACAGGAAAAGGTATGAATGGTATTGGTTCTGTCGAAAAACAAGTAAATGGTAATATGCATTTTCATTTATTGCTTGAGCGTCGTGAATGGGAGAGATCTGTCCTCGCACAGATTCTCGTAATTATATTAAGAAAGGGAGATAATGAGAGGAGAACAAACAACAGAAGATACAAGAAGGAGATATTATTTTACAGGTTACGATTATTTGAATAAGTACAACTCAGAGATTATTGAACCACAAATGAAAATTAAAGAATATCTAATAGAGCAAAGACCTGAATATTTTAATGGTGCATTCATAACAATTACTATTACTAGAAATATTAGCAGTAGAATTCTTATTAATAACTTAGGGAAATTAATTCGATATACAAATGAATTATTATTTTCATCATCAATAAGAAAAACAGGAAAAGGTATGAATGGTATTGGTTCTGTCGAAAAACAAGTAAATGGTAATATGCATTTTCATTTATTGCTTGAGCGTCGTGAAGAGTATGGGGACGGGTTAAATAGATTAATAGAGAAGCTTAAGTTGAAATCGAAAAAATTTGATGGTCTTTTTAATTTTGACAAAGGTTTCGATGCTCAACTAATATTGGAACCTGAGGGAGCCGAAGAGTATATTATTAAAAAGACTGAGTTGAGAACCTTACATAATTTGTTCTTTGTACATCCTGAAGGGGTTATTGGCTTATTAGAAGATGGCTGTATTCGTTTACCTAACTGATTTACAGCTTCAATAAAAGCTTACCTTTTAAGAGGCTAAAATCGAAGCTGTAACGTAACTTGTTTACTTCGGGCAAGGAAACCTTTGGCTCGTATGCTTTGCCGTACCTGTCAGCAGTTTCTGAACCTCTGGAGTGTCCGAGCAGTTCTTCGATTATATTAAGGTCAATACCGCTTGTCTGTTTCATCTGGTTTGCGAAAGTATGCCTGAATGAGTGGAAATTAACTTTGCTGTTGGTTGTAACCACATTATCTATAAGGCGGTTGACTCTCTGGCTGAAAGCTGTTCCGTACCCGTCTCTGCCTTTTAGAAGGTTCTTCCACAGGCGGGTATGTTTTTTAGCCTTACATGCTTCAAGATAGGTTATAAAGCCGAGGTCAATGAGAGTCTGATGAATGGGAATCATGCGTTCGGCAGATTTGTTTTTTAGCTGCTTATCCTGCTTGCTGTTTATATCAAAGTAATACACGCCTTCTTTGTTTTTAATATCGTCAACGTAAAGCTGGCATATTTCGTTTTGTCTCATACCTGAGAATAAGGCAATGAGAGGTATCCAGTGGTTTTCGGGTTTATCTGTGGTGAGATATTCTGATGAGGTGAAAAAAGCGGTTATCATGTCATCACTGAAAACTTCTCTGAAATCCCTGTTTGAGGTTTTGATTTTAGTAGTCAGGTCTTTGGCTATGTTAGTCTGGATTTTGCCGTATTTTTCCATCCATGTGAAAAGCTGCGAAATCCTTATCATGTAGTTATTTAAGGTTGTCTGGGAAACAGGCTTATGTTTCAGGCGTATAATTTGTTCTATAGATTTATTTTTATAGGCAGTTTTCTTGTTCAGGTTAGGCGGAAGCTTGGCAAGGATTGTTTTTGTTTTTACAAGCTGTTCTCTGGTTATAGCTGTCACGTCCGAATCACCCTGTATACGAATAAACAGCTCCAAAGCAGAGCTATATTCACTGATGCTTTTATCGGTTATGCCCGATGCTTTGCTTTCATTAATATAGGCTTTAATTGCTTCAGAAAGCATATAAGGTTTTTGTTGCTCAAATCTTGAATGCTTAATCTCTGTTTCGTTATTTTTATCTAAAACTATCTCGTGTGGTGTTCCATATTTTTTCTCAAATTGAGTGTTGTCATAATTTCCATTAGAGTAGTTGAGGAAAAGCTGTGCAAGATCTTTATTGACATCACTACAATATTTGTAGAGCATTCGGTGTTGATAGTCTTTATTGTTTACTATTATCCCGTTCTTTTCTAAATATTCCGTAACACCCTCACCTTTATCTCCACCAACAATAAAAGGGCAGTGTTCTCGGTCAATCTTAACATTAATTATATCTTGGAAGTTCACGAGAAAACGTTCTAAATTACCTTCTTTTTGATTTTGATTATTTATAGAAAGTCCAATAGAGCCTAATCGTGGTACATTATCCCAAAAATACCTGCAGACAAGCTCTTTTAGCTCTGGTTTTAATAGTCCGAACATTCTTACCTGCTTAAAGAATTTTTCAATGGAATAATTATATACATTCGCAAGAGTATTTGAATACAATAAGTCGCTTGAATCAAGAGAAAATTTTATTTCCCTGCGTCCGAGCGTATTAATCATATCAAGCGGTATGCGCTTTCTAAAGTAGAAGCATGAAGTATTAAATTGAAGGTATTTGGACTTTATAGCAATGCTCCTGTGTACACGTTTGTGTACAAGAAATTATACATTGCTGTAAACTGCTGATAATATTAGAAAAAATGGAGGCGGCGGGAATCGAACCCGCGTCCGAAAAACTTACAGTCGAAGGCGCTACATGCTTGTTCTGTGATCAGGTGTCCCTTAAATCTCAGCCACAGACAGCTATGATTTAAAGTAAGCCTTTAGGTTTCAGTCCCTTTGCGCAAGGCGGTTCAAAGGTCTTGGCTCACTATTGTTTGGCGCACTCGGGTCAGCCGTGAGCAGGCCTCGCTCTGTGCGTCGCCGTCAATTAAGCAGCGAGTGCAAATTCTTCGTTTGCAGTTACTATTTGCCGGCTAATTAACGAGGTGCCGACCTCGGCATGCTCCCAGGACCTACGATTCCCCGTCGAAACCAATCGCCCCCATGAGGACAGTTAGTATATATGTTCGGCATTTAAGTGCAAGACATTTGTAAGCTTACAAAACAAAAAGGCGCGCCCTCCGTGTCGGGAGGGCACGTTTTCTGATATTTATTTAAGCCTTGCGGCAAGCCTTTGCGCATGTGCAAGCGCTTTGCCCTGTACCTCATCCTTATCTCCGGCAAAACCGGGGATATACATCATTCCGTTGGATGATTCGCTCTCCTCCAGCTTAATCTGAGTGAGAGCCAGAGTCTGCTTAACAGGCAGCAGAAGCGCATCCGTAGTGGGGTTAACATACCCTTCTGCGGGAACTCCTGTGGTAAAGGAGAGTATAACGGGCTTGCCTTTCAGCTTGTCGCCTCCTTCGCCGTATGCGAAGCCGTATGTGAGTACTTCGTCTACCCACTGTTTGAGGAGCCACGGCAGGCTGTACCAGTTAAACGGAAACTGAAAAACTATTCTGTCGGCCTCAACAAGCTCCTTCTGCTCCGCTGCCACATCAAAATGGCCGTTTATTCTGTGTTCCGCGAGAGTTCTCACTTTTACATCAGGCAGTTTAGCCAGCTCCGCAACTATGGCTGCATTTGAGAATGACTGCTCAGGTGATGAATGGCCGTAAAGCACAAGTGTTTTCATGGTATCCTCCTTAAACCTTGTTCTTATTATTTGATAGAGATTTATCTCATTTTCTCCGCAGCTTCGCCTATGAGCTGAGCCAGACTGTCAGCCTCATCTTTTCCTAATTTCTCAGAAAACAGCTCATACAGTTTCAGCGATGCTTCGGTTATTTTCTTTGTCATTTCCCGCCCTTTGTCAGTGGCGTACATTTCGGCGTTTTTGCCGCATCTGTCTCTTGTTATATAGCCTTTTCTCTCCAGACCATCCGCGAAACGGGTTATGGTGGATGGGGCGAGTGCCAGCAGTTCAGCAGCCCTGGTGGGGCTTATGCCCGGTTCGTCTGCAGTCAGCATAAGGAGAAAAGCCTGCGAAGGGTGCATTCCTGTCTTTGAGAAACACTCCTCGGCGAGCTTTGATATTTGCCTTGCAAATCCCATACTCGCTGCATAAAGACATTTTGTAGGCGTATGACCTTCCATTGCGTTCTCCTTGCTTGTACATACAAACATAATCCGTATGGAAAGTTCGTCAATGGGAAAAATGAGATAAATTATGTATTAAATTATGACGATACCTAAGTATCTTGAATAAAAGGTATTATGGACTGAGAAGGTGGGGTTATCTGATCTTAAATTCTCTGCTAATTTCCCTTTGCAGGTCGCGTTCTTTGATAACCTGCCGCTTATCGTGGCTTTTTTTGCCTTTAACGAGCGCTATTTCTGCCTTGATAAGGTTGCGGGAGTTGAGATAGATGCTTAAGGGAACCACAGAGAGCCCCTTTTCGTTCATCTTGCCGATGAGACGTGTAATTTCTTTCTTATGAAGCAGCAGCTTGCGTGAGCGTGTAGGCTCATGGTTAGCGATGTTCCCCTGTTTATACTCGGAGATATGGCAGTTGATCAGGTGCATTTCTTCACCGATGATTTTTACAAAAGAGTCCTTGAGGTTTACATTTCCGCCCTTTGCGGATTTGACCTCAGTTCCCTGAAGAACGAGACCCGCCTCAAACTTCTCAATTATCTCGTAGTCAAAAAATGCTTTTTTGTTTGTAGCTAAATTTGCCATTCCAGTTTTCTCCGCAGGTCAATAAATTATTATCCGGCGAACAAAAATACAAGAGGAAAGATTGTTATTTGTTAAAATAATAGTTACAATATAGGAATTATTTTTTTTGAACTATTATTTGAAGGTGCATAAATGTCCGCTTTTAAATACAGCGCTTCGCTGCTCAGTTTATTTGCCTCCCTCTCCACCGCGATGATTTTTTCTGCGGTTGTCATGTATTTTGTGAATGCCAACTCCAAGAACGATTACATGGAACGCGCCGCTCTGCTGGAAAAAAGGTTTGTGGAAAACAGTCAGGAAGAAGTGAAGAACGAAGTTGAGCGGATGATAAAGCGAATGGATGCCATAAGGGAAAACAACATGGAGAGGAAAAAGTCCTCTGTCGCGCTTAAGGTTTCCTCAGCGGCGGAATATGTCAGTCTGAGCCTCTCCCGCGGCGGTTCATACAGAAGTGCGGACTTCGGCAGGATGATCTCCGCTTTCAAAGGCGCGGATGATTCAGACCGTTTCTTCATAGTGGCAGAAGACGGAAAAGTAATTTACCACGAAGAGGATAAAAGCTTCATCGGCAGGAACATAATGGAGATTCTCAAAGGCGGATCGGAGATGAAGGCTATTCTCTCTGAATTAAGGGACAGCGGTGGCGGATTCGGCTCATACATGATTCAGGATAACTTATCCAGCAGCGGCGGCAGAAAGATTGGCTATGTGCAGAAGCTGAAGGATTCCCCTCTGTTTATAGGAAGCTCTTTTACTGTGGAGAGTGCGGAGGAGGAGGCTAAGGAGAGGGTTAAGAACTCCATCCGCCGTGAACGCTACGGCAGAGACGGCGTTGGTTATTTCTGGGTAAATACCATGGATTTTCAGGCGGTTGTGCATCCTGTCACTCCTGAGCTTGAAGGGAAAAATCTGAAAAATATGCGCTCAAGGGACGGGCAGTACATTTTTCAGGAAATAGATAAAATAGTGAAGAGCGGCGGTGGATTTGTGGAATACTTCTGGCCCAGGCCGGACACAGTGATCCCTGAACGGAAGATGACCTATGTCACAGAGTACAAGCCGTGGGGCTGGGTTATCGGCACAGGCTTTTATTTCAGCGACCTTGAAAAACAGCTCGAAGAGGAGCGCCAGCTTATAGAAAAGCTTGTTAAGGCTGATCTGGAAGAGGTTAAAAGGGTGATTTCATATCTCTTCATTGCGGTGATAATCTCAGGCATATTGATTTACAGGATGATCCGCAGGCTTGAAAGAAAGCAGGAGGGGCACAGAAACCTCCTTGAGCAGTACAAATCGATCCTTGATAAGAGCTCGGTGGTAACAATAACCGATGAGTTCGGCGTTATGACATATGTTAATGATAAATTCTGCGAAATAAGCGGCTACAGCAGGGATGAGCTGATCGGCAACAGGCATAACATAATCAAGCACCCCACAACACCCATAGAAAACTTCAAGGATCTCTGGGGAACAATAACCAAGGGCAGAGTGTGGAAAGGTGTTCTGAGAAACAGGAGAAAAGACGGGGAAAGCTTTTACATAAGTGCGACAATAGCGCCCATCCTTAACGAATCAGGCGAGGTTATCGAATATATCGCCTGCGCCAATGACATTACCGAGCTTGTGGAAAACCGCAACAGGATTGAGGAGCTTTTCAACAGCGACAGCCTTACGGGGCTGGGAAGCAGGGTCAAGCTTATAAACGATGCCGAACCGATCGAATACCCTGTGCTTGCCATTCTGGATATAAGGGGTTTCAAGCAGATAAACGAGTTTTTCGGCAATCATTTTGCCGACCGTATTCTGATAGAAACCGCCAGAGAGTTTGTGGCTTGCCCGGCGCTTTCCGGCTACTCGGTTTACAGACTTCACTCGGACAAGTTCGGAATACTGGCCGACAATGCGGATATACTCGTGTTTAAGGAGAAGATAGCCTCCGCCATGCGCAGGGTGGGTTCCATTCTTCAGGAACGCCACGGTGAGGATAAGATGATTTACTTCACTGCGGGGATAGCCGCGGATAAGGATAATCTTCTGGCTTATGCTGACATGGCACTGAACGGAGCCAAAAAGCTCAAACAGGATATTCTTGTTTATTCTCAGGCAGATAACAGGATCATTGCCGATTTTGAGGAAAACCTTGAGATAATCCGCAAGGTTTCCGATGCGCTGAAAAATGACCGCGTAACAGCCTATTATCAGCCGATAATAGACCTTAAGAGCGGGGACAGCGAAAAGTATGAATGCCTTATGAGGATAATTGACGAGAACGGGGATGTGATAAGCCCTGCTAAGTTTCTTGACATATCCAAGAAAACCAATATGTACCCAAGGCTTACAGCCCGCGTGATAGAAAAGTCCGTTGCGGTGTTCAAGAACCTGCCGTACCAGTTTTCCATAAATCTGTCCGTTGAGGATATTTTCGACCGTGATACTATGGACTATCTCTTCACCGTGGCAAAAAACAACGGCGTGCTGGGCAGGCTTGTTATTGAGATTGTTGAGTCTCAGGAGCTTGTAAGTATAGATGAAACAAACAGAATATTTGAAAAATTCAAATCAGGCGGGGCGAAGATCTCCATAGATGACTTCGGAGCGGGTTTTTCAAACTTTGACTACCTCATGAACATCCGGGCGGACTACCTCAAGATAGACGCATCTATCGTTAAAAGGGTGGAGGAGGATGAATCTTCCAGAGAGATCATAGCCTCCATAGTTTCCCTCGCCAGACATTCAGGTATGAAGACTGTGGCGGAGTTTATTTTCAACGAGACCATAGCCCGTGAGATAACGCTTCTCGGCGTGGATTACGGTCAGGGATATTTTTACGGCAAGCCGGAGGAAAAACCTGTCTTTATCTCGCAACCGCCTGTTGCATAACGGGTCTGAAAAATATTAAAAATTTTCTCCGAATAAAGATTGTGTTCGTTTTCGTCTTGTTGTAAAACTGATTATTATCAAATTCAATACTAGACAGGGAATATCCATGATTAAAAAGGGGAACGGTTTTATCACGGGAATAGAGTTCATGGATCAGCAGCACAGCTTTTTTGTCGCCGCCATGAACCGTCTGCTCGAAGCTATGAAAAACGGCGAGGGTAAGGAAGAAATCCGTAAAACCATGCGTTTTGTTGAGCTTCATATACTCAAATATCTTCCGAGGGAAGAGGAATTCATGCGTGAAAACAACTATCACGACATGGAGTTCCACATCATTCAGCACAAAAAATTCAAGGCTGATTTTGAGGAGATAAAAGACATCTACTTCTCAAAAGGCTACTCTGTCTCCCTTCCTCTGACTCTTCAGAGAAAAATGCAGGACTGGCTTGCGCACCACATAAGCAAGACTGACAGCATCCTTGGGGATTATATCAACTCTGTTCACAAAGCCGGCGGCGGAACCGCAGGCTGATATAATAACAGTGCGCCCACCTGATTACGCGGGCGCTGCTCCGGTTGTTCTATTTACCCGCTGCGGCAGGGCAGGAGGCGCACTTAGGCGAAGCCGAATCTGCTGATGCGCATGACGGGCTTTTTGAATACCCCTGATCATGCCATCCGCCGCCCTTAAGCTGAAAGCCGCTCACGGACATGATCCTTTCCGCCTCACCCTTACAGGCGGGACATTCCTTTACTTTCTCAACGCTTGTGATGCTTTCCATCATTTCTGTAACTTTTCCGCATGACCTGCATCTGTACTCGTAAATAGGCATTTCTGTCACCTTCATAAAAGTTTCAGGACACCTTTCAGCGCCCTGCTTTTTATTCTTCCGAAACAAAATGAATATTACCGTATGATGAAAAAATCAAGCTTTTATCTCCGGAGATACTAATTATCCATTGTACAGACGCTAAAAAAATATAGAATAACTTTCATGAGTTTTAAACTTAATTCCGATTATCTTCCGGCGGGGGATCAGCCCGCCGCCATAGACCAGCTTACGGAGAATTTCCGCGACGGTGCGGATGCTCAGGTTCTTCTGGGTGTTACCGGTTCCGGCAAGACGTACACAATGGCCAATGTTATCCAGCGTCTTAATGTTCCAGCGCTGATAATAGCGCACAATAAGACTCTGGCGGCGCAGCTTTACGGCGAGTTTAAGAAATTTTTCCCTGAAAACGCCGTTGAGTATTTTGTCAGTTATTACGACTATTACCAGCCGGAAGCCTATGTCCCCTCCAGCGATACCTACATCGAGAAGGATTCCTCCATCAATGAGGAGATAGACAAGCTCCGCCACTCCGCCACAAGAAGCCTGCTTGAGAGGCGCGATGTAATAATCGTCGCCAGTGTTTCCTGCATATACGGTCTCGGTTCGCCGGAGGCCTACAGCGGGATGCTTGTTGTTCTTGAAACAGGCGAACCCGCCGACATGGAGGAGGTGCTGGAGAAGCTTGTGGAGATCCAGTACGAGCGCAATGACTATGACTTCCACAGGGGAACATACCGCCTTAAGGGGGACACCCTAGAGGTTTTCCCCGCCCATGAGGACTCGGTGGCTTACCGCATAGAGTTTTTCGGGGATGAGGTGGACAGGCTTTCGGAGTTTGACCCTGTTACCGGCAAAACCATAAGGGAGCGCCCGAAGCTTGCCGTTTATCCCGCCACGCACTATGTGACCCATAAAATAACAAGGGAAGATGCGGTAAAGAACATAAGAAACGAACTTCTGGAGCGCTGCCGCTTTCTTGAAGAGAACAACCGTCTCCTTGAAGCGCAGAGGCTCACCCAGCGCACTATGTATGACATAGAAATGATAATGGAGACGGGCTACTGCAACGGCATAGAAAACTACTCACGCTTTTTTGAAGGTCGCACAACCGGCGAGGCTCCGCCAACTCTGCTGAGCTATCTGCCGAAGGATGCTCTTGTCATCATAGACGAATCGCACATAACCGTTCCGCAGGTCCGCGGCATGTACAACGGCGACAGATCTCGCAAGACCACCCTGGTGGAGTTCGGTTTCCGCCTTCCTGCTGCTCTGGATAACCGTCCGCTTAAGTTTGAGGAGTTCCGCAGCGCGGTAAACCGTGTCATGTACGTGAGCGCCACTCCGGCGGACTATGAGCTTAATGATTCAAAAGGGATAGTTGCGGAGCAGATAATCCGCCCCACGGGGCTCATAGACCCTGTGATTGAGCTTCGCTCCGCCAAAACACAGGTGGACGACCTTCTGGCGGAGATTCAGAAGATAACTGCAAACGGCGAGCGTGTGCTTGTCACCACCCTGACGAAGCGCATGGCCGAAGAGCTCACGAAATATTATCAGGAAGTGGGTGTACGTGTGGAATACCTGCACTCCGAGATAGACACGCTGGAGAGGATCAAGATTATCCGCAACCTGCGTCTGGGCAAGTTTGATGTTCTGGTGGGTATAAACCTTCTTAGAGAAGGGCTTGACATACCGGAGGTAAGCCTTGTGGCTGTACTCGATGCGGACAGGGAAGGCTTCCTGCGTTCCGAGCGCTCCCTGATACAGACCATAGGCCGTGCCGCAAGAAACGTGAACGGCAGAGCTATCTTCTATGCGGACAGGATAACCCCCAGCATGCAGTCCGCCATGGAGGAGACCGAACGCAGAAGGCAGAAGCAGCTTGCCTATAACGAGGAGCACGGCATAACCCCCGAAACCATACGGAACGAAATCTCCGATATAATGGAAAGCATCTACGAAAAAGACTATGTAACTGTTGATCTGCCTGATGAGGATGGTATAAGATTGACGGGCAATAAAGAGAAAGACATAGCCGAACTTAAGAAAAAAATGCAGGAATACGCAGAGGCATTGGAGTTTGAAAAAGCGGCTAAGCTCCGTGACATGCTCTTTGAGTACAGTGTGAAAAAATGATAGAGACAATAAGACAGTTTATAAGAAACACCAAGCCTTTGTACCTTATCATAGGCGCGGCGCTTTTTATTATGCTTTTCACCTTCGGCAGCGTTCTGGGTTATATATACATACTCAGCCGTCAGCTTCCGTCCGTTGAACAGCTTAAGGATTTTCAGTACGACAGACCCACAATAATATATGACCGCAACGGCGACCCCATCGCAGAACTGGGTACGGAAAGACGTTATCCCATATCCATAAAGGAAATGCCGGACTACATGTGGCAGGCGGTTGTTGCAGTTGAGGATGCCAGATTCTTTGAACACGGCGGCGTGGATATGATGGGCATTATGCGTGCCTTTGTATCCAACGTGAAGGCAGGAAGGGTTGTTGAAGGGGGCAGTACGCTCACCCAGCAGCTTGTGAAGATAATCTATCTCACTCCTGAGAAAAAGCTTAAGCGTAAAATAAAAGAGGCAATCCTCGCCTACCGCCTTGATAACTTTCTTGAAAAGGAGGAGATACTGGAAATGTATCTCAATCAGGTGTATTTCGGCAGGGGTGCATACGGCGTTGAGGCCGCAGCCGCGAACTACTTCGGCAAAAAAGCTTCCGAGCTCACTCTGGCCGAGGCGGCTATGATAGCCGGAATCCCCAAAGCACCGGGAATTTACGCTCCGCATATCAGCATGGAAAAGGCAGTGAGCCGCAGAAACCATGTTCTCTACAGGCTTTTTGAAACGGGCTACGTGACAGAGGATGTTTACAGAAAAGCCGCAGACGAAAAGGTCAGGATCATAGACAGGATAAAGCCGAAAAACTCATACGCCGGTTATTTTACTGACATGGTTGTGAAATTCATCAAGGACGAGCTTGATGACGAGGAGCCGGAAAACGGCGGCTACAGGGTTTACACAACTCTGGATCTTGATTTGCAGAAAAATGCCGAAACAGCCATCAAAAGCAATATTCTCCGTCTTAATAAGGAGCTTGGCTACTCCGGCGACATAGCCCTGTTTGAAGAAAAGAGCGGTGAAAGCACAGAGGAACGCAAGGCAAGGCTTGATGAAATCCTTAAAGAGGAGAGGCCGTATATCCTTTCCATGGGCTTTCAGCGTGCGCTTGTGACCAAGGTCGAGAAAAATCAGGCGGAAATACTTCTGGCTGACCGTTCAAAAGGCATTCTCCGCCTCAATGACAATAAGTGGGCAAGACCCAGAGGCGGAAGTTATTCGCGCCTTACGGATTTCGCCACTATCATAAAGAAAAACTCCGTTATCTTTGTTTCAGTGCTGAACAGGGAGAACGGCTATTACGAAATAGAGACCGACCCTGATCTGGAGAGTGCGCTGATCTCGATCGAACCGGACACAGGGGCGATCCTCGCTGTCACAGGCGGGTTTGAATATTCAAAATCCATGTTCAACAGGGCTGTTCAGGCGAAACGTCAGGTGGGCAGTCTCTTCAAGCCCATAGTCTATTCCGCCGCACTTGAGAACGGCTATAACGTAATGACGGAAACCTATGATGCCCCTGTGGTAAAGCCCATGGAGGAAGAGGGTGAGTACTGGAAGCCCGAAAACTACTCCGGCAGATTTTACGGACTGACCACACTTAAGGAAGCGCTCACACAGTCCAGAAACGTTGTGACAATCAAAATAGCCGAGAAAATAGGCATAGGCACAATACTTTCATACGCTAAAAAATTCGGAATGACGGAACACCTCGCGAGGGATCTTTCCATCAGCATAGGCTCCGGTTCCGCTCCGCTCATTGAAATGGTTTACGCATTCAGCGTTTTTCCCAACCTTGGATACAGGGTTCAGCCTTACTATGTGACAAAAATAGAGGACGGCAGGGGAAAGCTGATCAGGGAATATAAACCCTCAGGCAAAACAGACGTTATCAAGCCCGAAACAGCGCAGATAATGACAGAGATTATGGAAAATGTCGTGGAGCAGGGTACAGGCAAAAGAGCACGCATCCTCCACAGACCCACAGGCGGCAAAACAGGCACTACCAACGATTTTAAGGATGCGTGGTTTGTGGGCTATCTTCCCAATGTTGTGAGCGGTGTATGGATCGGGTTTGACGATTTCAAAGCCATAGGCCACTCAATGGCAGGAGCCAGCGCAGCTTTGCCTGCGTGGGTGGACTACATGAACAGATCACTGCGTCAGTTTCCTTATGCCGTTTTCCCTGTTGCAGATAACGTTATGTATTACAAAGTCGATACAGGAACCCATAAAATCACGGACAGCTACGCCACGGATTTCAGCTTCGAGCCATACGATGTGACAGAGTGATGACTCCCCACAAAAAATTCGAGGATGTGCCTTTCGCTTTCTTTTCTGTTTCAAGGGAGGGGAAGGTGAAGTCAGCGAATTTTCAGGCGGAACTGCTCATGGATGAGATGTCCGCCTTCGGCATACGAAGGTTCGGTGAGTTCCTTCTGGGCAAAATAAACGGGGATAACCTTGTTTTCAAAACTCCAAGAGGGACTTACGGGATAAAGGTGATCTCCTCCCGCAAGGATTACGAATTTTTTGTGATAGCACTTGACGAGTTCAACCAGCCCCTTGGGGATATTATGGATATATCCTCACTTCAGCATGAGATAAAAAACCCCCTGACAGTCATAGACGGCACAGCGCAGATCATAGCCGCCAAGGCTAAGAATGAGTACATCGAGAAATGCGCAGGGATCATACAGAAAGAGAGCGGCAGGATAAAATCTATCCTCGGCAACATACACATGCTCAGTGAAATGACTGTGAAGTTTGATGAAATAGATGTTGAAAGCTTCATAAGCGAACTGAGGGACGGAATAAAAATTGTTTACTCCCGCATAGAACTCCGCTTCCGTGTTCTGCGCAACCTGAGAACAATTAAGGCAGACAGGGAAAAGCTGTTCATGGCATTGTCCAATATACTCAAAAACGCCTGCGAGGCGCAGGCGGAAGGGGATATTGAGGTGGAGATCTCCATCGACCCCACCATAAAGTATATGGACAAGGAGATGGATAAGGCCTGTTCCATGCTCCGCATAGTTATCTCCGACTCCGGCCCCGGAATGGAGGAGCAGGTGCTGGAGAGGCTGTTCACCCCGTTTTTCACCACGAAGAACAAGGGCACAGGTCTTGGGCTCATAATAGCAAGAGAAGCCATAGATAAGCACCACGGGCGTATAGAGGTGAACTCCGTGAAAGGGAAGGGGACGGACTTTATTGTCTACATCCCCTCGCGCATGAACCCTGACAGCGAAAAAAGCGGCTAGAGCATATCACGCAGTGCGGCTATTATGCCGTCCGGTTTAAGCACAAGCAGCATCTCCTTCTGGCCTGATTTCGGGTCAGGCTTCACTATACAGTCGGTATATTTTGAATTTTCAAGTATGTGCTCGCTCCTGTCCACCCTTGAGTTGGGGACTTCGGGTATCTCTCCCAGAGCGTCAACCACAAGGCCGAACCTATCCTTTCCTGTGGTGAGTATTACTATCTGAGTTTCAGAATCCATTTCCTTTTCAGGCATTTCAAGAAGTGATCGTATGTCCACTACAAGGAGCGGAACATCCTGATAGATTATGCGCCCCTTGACAAAGCGCCTGTTGCCGGGAACATGGGTCAGTCCGTCCGGGTCAATTGCTTCCACCACATGCTTAACATCGATCCCCAGCCATTTTGTGCCTATGAAAAAGGTTGCCGCCTCAAGGCAGTCCATGCCTGTTTTGTCGCTGGAAACCTGTATGTTCATATCGCGCCTGCGCACCTTAACACCTGCTGTGTCAGATATTTTGGCAAGGGGCATGAACACAAGGCCTATAACGTCATTCACGTAGCCGTCTTCCGTTTTGTACTCCCTGTAGCCTGATGAGGTGTGCGCACCGACTGCGTAGTAATAACCGTTGTACTCAACAATTTTTGATGTCCCCTCACCGGCGGGAAGGCTGAAAAGCTCCTTATCGGTGTATATTATGTCGCCGGGTTTGAGTTCCGGGTCTGTGGAGCTTATAACCATCCTCTGCCTGTCAGCGAATACGCCGAAACAGCCATCCGGTATACGCCCCTTTTCATCTCTAGGCAGGGAATCGTTCAGCATTCCCCTGAACTGAGGCTCGCTGTCAAAGACTATGCCTATTCCGCCAACTGTCTTCCTGCCGTTTTCCGGTGCGAGTATCGCCGCTCCGTAGATGTAGGTATGTCTGTTAGAATAGAGCTCGGTTACTGAAAACGGGGAGACTGTGTACTTCTGGCTGTCTTTCAGTGCCAGAGTCTGCCTTGCCCATTCCTTTGTGAGCACTGTGCCCACGAGGTATTCATCCGCCTGATTTGAGACAGCGGTTATTTTTCCTGTTCCGTCATATACGAAGAGGTTTGAGTAAACAGTGTAAAGGCCGTTGATGTATGAAAGTATGGAGGCTATCTTTGCACGATCCTCTGAATTAGGGGAGGGCGTGGCAGAGAGGATGCGGCGGAATGCTGAGGTCAGCGCCCACCAGCGGCAGTCATTGGCGCGCTCATAAAGGTTCCTGTCCATTATGTCCGCCGCCAGAGCCGCCCAGAACCACACATTGCCCAGAATTGAGTCCACTACTGTTTCGTGAAGGTTGCCTATGGACTTTTCAAATACGCTTTTTGTGCGTGCTCCTGCGTCTGACACGCTCCAGAGGAGTATCTTGGAACGAGGGTCATTCCCTTTTACATTGCCGTTCCATACCGTGCGTTCAAGCTCTCCCTGAATCTTGTCCGCCTGAATGGGGATGCTGCGGAGCTCCTCGGAGAAGAGGCGGGGATCGCTCATTACCGCTTCCATTATTCTGCGGTCTATGCTTTCGCGTCTGCCGTTTGAGGATGAAAACGCATGCTCAATGGGCATCATTACATGCCCGTACCAGCCAAGGCCGAAGAAACCCTGATACCCCTTTGTGGGGCATGTTTTGGCTATGTATTTTCTGCCTGCGAATTTGACTATGCCGTAGGATTCCCCGCTCACCATTTCAACCGGAGCGCCTATGGGAAGCTGATAAGGATCAGAACTGGCTATTACCTTCCCTTCGCTGTCCAGTATGGATATTACCGACCACTCGTCCCCGGTTTTCAGCTTGCGGAAAATCTCCTTCATTTCGTCCTGAAACTTGAAACAGAGGCATAAAACACCCAGATAACGGAGGTTTGCCCCGTCTGTCACCCTGTATGCATATATAAGCGATTTTTCATGTGCGGGCAGAATATCGGAGTATCTGAAAACCTCCACAAATTCATCCTTAGTGGTGAGCGCTTCTTTTATCAGCGGATCAGCGGATTTTGTTACTTTGTTGTTTTTATCAAGCTGAACAATGAGATTCCCCTCAGTGTCCAGAAGGACTATATTGAAATAAACCGAGTATTTGGAAACATATTCAGCGAACCGCTCCTGAATGCGGGCAGTCATATCCTCCCTGATTCTTGTGCGGTTTATCTGCTCCTCATCCCCGGCGGGCATCTTTCTCAGTTCTTCGGCTTTTAGTATGTACTCCCTGACATCATCGTCAGTGGCGAGAAAACCTATATCCGCCGTGCGCTCAAACAGGTTTCTTATGAGAATGTCCACTGCAACCTGCGCCTTTGCGCCTATCTCCCGCACTGTTTTATCCAGAAGCTCAAGCCCAAGCTGGCTGAGGAGTTCGCAGGTGAGGTGGCGGAAGCCCTCGCGGGTTCCGGTCATGTCCGTTCCTGTGCCGCTTATCTTGCCCAGAATGCTTAAGAGATCCCACTGACCGCCGAGAGTGCGCAGTTCTTCCCTGTACTCCTCGACCCCTGCCATGTAGCTTATGAGCCCCATAAGCTCCTTCGGAATGAGAACATCTTTATAGGTAACTGTATTTTGGACTGACATACTGATTTTCCCCGTTTTGGAACAGATTTAACTCCATGGGGATAAGCAAGAAATATGCCTTTATAAATAAATCGAATAGCGTGAAAATTTCATTACCTGACAATACTTAAGAATAATTATTAATTAAGCTTAATGAAACTGATTAAAAATAAGGCATACATTGTGGATTAATTAATCGGTGCTCCGCTGCTTCCGCAGGCGGAAAACACCGCCGGAGCTGCACTTTCCCTCGCTTCCGTAACCACTCTGCGGATAAATTCCAGCTTTCTGTAGACCATGTGTTTGATAACAAAAGGGTAGGCATCAAACTTGCCCACGCTTCTGTTCAGGGCGTTCATTGCCACTGCCAGTTCCATCCATTTGGCGAAAATCTGGCGGAAGTTGTCCCTGCGGAACTCAAGCTTAAGCACGTTGAATGACACTGCGGTTTCAAGGGCATCGTTCATGTGGAGATAATGCGCCCATGTCTCCGCCCAGTCCTCAAGGGGGTGCATGCTGGCGTATGCGCTTATGTGGTACTCCTGCCAGTCGGCTCTGGGGCCGTTTTCATAGTAATTTTTCAGGGAGATGTCGTAATCCCAGTAAGGATCGCCGAAAAGAGAGGTGAACTCAGCCTCCCAGTGCGTGTTCTGAATAAGGCGCATCCAGTAGTAATGCCCTATTTCGTGGCGGAAATGCCCAAGATTTGTGCGGTAGCGTTCGTTCATTTCCTCCCGCACCGCAACCCTGTATTCGGGATCGGCTTCTGCTGCGTTTATGGTTATAACGCCGCTGTTGTGGCCTGTGTAGATATGTTCTTCCGAAACAAGCGGGTTGGAGCGTCTGTCCTCAAGGAAATCGAACACAAGCCCCTGTTCGGGGTTCTCCTCCCTTGTTTCAAAGGTGAGCCTGTTGTTGAGAAGGTTGTAGATCATCCGCCTTTTTGCATCTTCAAGAATGCGCCAGCGTTTGACATTTTTCGGAATGCTCAGGTGAGGGATAATCCTTGTAAGGCGGCAGCTTACGCACTCATCATGACTGTCGTCCTCTGCTATCAGCCAGTTGCAGGAGAGAACATTCTCCGGCCTGTGCTCACAGAGGCGGAAACGCGGGCCTGATTCTCCCACCTCCGTAACAAAGCCGCCCTTGGCGTCCTGAATGGTGAACATGCGTAGAGTTGCCGGGTCAAAGCCCAGATCCTGTTCGCAGTTCAGGCATCTTGTGTTGTCAAAAAAAATCTCCGCCCCACAGGAGCAATGGAATCTTTTCATCCGGCAAGTTCCGAGTTAAACCATGTGGCTGATATTGCGCTGTCTATATCGTAAAGCTCAATCTGTATGTCATCCATGAATCTGTGTATTTCCATTTCGCCTGCTCCGTCCGGTGAGAAATCCTTCAGCTTCTGGAGCAGCATATTTATTTTTCCGCGCACAGCGTAGCAGTTGGGCAGTCTGGTTGCCAGAAGTTCCAGCGAGTCTGCGCAGAATTTTACCGAACGCGGGAATCTGGCATCTTTAAGCAGGAAGCGGATAACCTCCGTACCGACAATCTGCCTTTTCACTTCCTGTCTGTACATCTGGTATGCACTGAGGGTTTTCAGCAGGTTCATCCATACTATTCCTTCCAGACTGCGCATCTTTTTCAGGCTGTTTTCAGACAGCAGCAGGGCTCCGGCATCAACTATTCTTGTTGTGGTATCTGCCCTTTCTATAAGCCGCCCAAGGTGAAGGAACGTGTGGGTGTGGTTTCTGCTGAGTCCTCCGGCGAGTATCCCCTCAAGCCTCTGCCCGCTGTGAACTATGCGGGTGAGGAGTTGGTAGCGCCCGCTGCGGGATAATATCGTATCTTTATCTGTTTTCGCAAGGATATATATTTCATTAACAACCTCCCATGCCTCCCTCGGAAGAATGTCCCGGCTGGTGCGGGCATTTTCTCTGGCCATGGAGAGGGAACAGAGCATGGAACCCATGTGTCTCTGTTCGGTCAGCAGAAAGGAGGTAACATTCTGCTCATTCATTTCATCGTACATGCTGCCGAAAGTTTCCTCAGAGCCCGTTATTTTCAGCAGGCTGTGCCAGCCGACATCAGTTCCCTTCGGCATATCAAGCAGAAGGCTGGTGTAGACATTTACAAGCTTTGCCGTGTTTTCCGTGCGTTCCATGTATCTTCCGAGCCAGTAGACTCTGTTTGCAACCTTTGAAAGCATGCTACACCTCCTCCTCTATAACCCAGGTGTCCTTGCTGCCGCCCCCCTGCGAGGAGTTGACAACCAGAGAGCCCTTTTTGAGAGCCACACGGGTAAGTCCGCCTGCGGTGACATATGTTCCGGAACCCTGTAATATGAACGGGCGGAGGTCAATGTGGCGGCCGTCTATACCGTCTTCCGTGAGGGTAGGGGTGACCGAGAGGTTCAGCGTAGGCTGGGCGATGTAGTTTCTTGGGTTCTGCTGGATAAGCTCCCGGAAGGTTTCAACCTGCTCCTTTGTGGAGTGGGGGCCCACAAGCATGCCGTAGCCGCCGGATTCGTTTGCGGGCTTGACCACGAGTTCCGCAAGGTGTTCAAGCACATACTTCATATGGTCTTCCCTGCGGCAGAGATATGTTTCAACATTGGGGATAAGCGGCTCCTCACCGAGATAAAAGCGTATCATATCCGGCACATAGGCATACACGACCTTATCATCCGCCACGCCGGTTCCCGGAGCGTTGGCTATTGCCACATTACCCGCCTTCCATGCACGCATGAGCCCCGGCACACCGAGGGCAGAGTCGCTCCTGAACACTTCCGGATCGAGGAAGTCGTCATCTATCCTGCGGTATATCACATCCACAGGGGCAAGCCCCTCTATGGTTTTCATGTATACCCTGTTATCGTCACTGACGTGCAGATCTGTTCCTTCCACAAGCTCAGCGCCCATCTGCTGAGCAAGGAAGGCGTGTTCGAAATAGGCTGAGTTGAATATTCCCGGCGTGAGTACCACAATCTCAGGGTTTGACGCTCCGTCCGGCGCCATGGAGGTGAGCATGTCGAACAGTTTGGACGGATAGTCGTCCACAGGTATGATATTTATATCTTTGAATAATTCGGGAAAAACTCTTTTGGTTATCTTGCGGTTTTCAAGCATATAGGAAACACCGGAGGGAACACGGAGATTATCCTCCAGAACATACATGGTTCCGCTCTGGTCACGCACAAGATCGCTTCCGCATATGTTTGCCCATGCGCCGTGGGCAGGTGTCATGCCTATGCACTCGCGGCGGAAGTTGCGGGAGGTGGATATAACATCCTCAGGTATTATCCCTGCCTTTATCACTTCCTGCTTGTTGTACAGGTCGTTGATGAACATATTCAGAACTTTCAGCCTCTGGGAGAGTCCGTCGGATATTTTTTTCCACTCATCGCCGCACATCACGCGCGGGATGATGTCAAACGGCATGGCACGGTCTATATTTGTCCCTTCCCCGTAAACGGTGAAGGTTATGCCCAGTTCAACTATTGCTGCCTCGGCTGTTTTCTTGCGGGTGTATATGTCTCTTGATGAAAGCTTTTTCAGATGCTCGAAAAGTTCTCTGGAAGCCTTCCGGGGCGTTCCTTTCTTTTCCATTACCTCGTCAAAGAACTGTGACGGGTCATAATCATTCCAGCCGATAGGCATGTCTCCTCCTTGGTTTGATTCAGATAATCGTACAAACCGCCAACAGGCGGCCTCGGAGACCGTAAGCAAAAAAGAATAAGTGATAAAAGATTATATTTATCTCTTATTCTATTACTTTTTAATGTTCTGTGTCAATATCTCGCGCAGTTCCGTTTATAGAACTTTGTAAGCTTATATTCTCCGGGAACGGAGCGCAGGAGCAGGCAGCAAGCACAGTTACTGGCTTGTTATATATGTAAAATCCCCCTCCGGTTCCCCTTTGCAAAGGGGGAAGCTGTTGCTGATAAGGGTAAACTCCATTTATTTGTGAAGGATGGCTGGGGATGATTTATGAAAATATATACTTTTTAAATTTGAATAGGACTTTGCCAGCAAACGAAAACGCTCCCATGGAAGGGAGCGCACCGTGTGCAGTGAAGGGCGGTTGACCCGCCCGTGAGCGTGTATAAAAAATTTCCAAGGATGGAAAATTTTTTACAGGCAAGACGGACAGGAGCGCACCGTGTGTAGCGAAGCCCTGCTAAGCAGGGCGCGAGCGTGTATAAAAATCCGGCAGGATGCGCGGATTTTTATTGTTAAGACTGATGTCCCGCAGGGTTCTTCTTAAAGAATGCTTTTTTCTTTTCAGGATCAGGGATCATCGTGTCTTTTCCGGGTGTCCAGCCTGCGGGGCAAACCTCACCGTGCTGTCTTACGAACTGGAGAGCGTCAAGGCTTCTCATTATTTCGTCAACGTTTCTGCCTATGCCGAGGTCGTGAACAAGCTCAAACTGTACAACGCCTTCGGGATCGATGATGAAAGTTGCTCTGAGAGCCATTCCGCCGGGGAGAAGTACACCGTAGTCCTCGGAGATTTTTTTAGTGAAATCCGCAACAAGGGGGTAGGCTATTTCGCCGAGGCCGCCTTCGGAACGGGGAGTGTTAATCCATGCAAGGTGTGAGAATTTGCTGTCAGTGGAAACGCCGACTATCTGTGCGTTTCTTTTTGCAAATTCGGGTGTTGCGTCTGAAAGCGCTGTGATTTCAGTGGGGCAAACAAATGTGAAGTCGAGGGGGTAGAAGAAAAGAACAACCCATTTTCCTCTGTAGCTTTCGAGGCTTACGTCTTTAAATTCTTTTCCCACGACGGATATTTCTTTAAAAAGCGGTGCTTGTCTGGTTACAAGGCTCATTGGCATCCTCCTAGGTAATGTAATGTATGTCTAAGCATATTCCATACCTGTCGGGTTGTCAATAAAATAATATCAATTATTAGATGATAAATTTTACTGTTTAGTTTGCTTCTCTTTTCTGGTCTCTTCTATATGCTTCTGCCAGACAATTTTAGAAATGACATTTCTGTTGAAGTTTGACAGATTTACATATTCAAGCCCGCATCTGCCGCCCTGAGTCCACACAACGCGCACGGTCAGAGGCTGGAGCTCTATTTTAGATCTCATATTATAATATTGGTCGCATTTAAGGCATTTGGGGAATGTTATTGCGTTTTTTGTCCTCAGTTCAACTATGTCACCCGGTTTAAGACTGCCGTTGTGGATTATCTGCATGCCGCCCTCACTCATGTCCAGTGATTTGCACATGAAGCAGCCGCCAGTGTAAGCCTTTGAGCCGTCGTCCCCCTGCTCAAAGAAAAAGCCGCACATTTTTATTGCGATTTTAGCTCTTACAAAATTTCTCCGGTTGATTGCAACCGATTCACTCGTTTCCTGAAGCGATGTCATAATAATACCTGTTAACTTATTGTATATTTGGTTTAATTTGTATTTCCTGTCTGATTATGCATAGTATTATTACAGTATGTTTCTGCATGTCAACTATAATACATAAGTTATATTTTTATCCTGCTAACGCAAGGGATATATAACTCTTGTAAAATCCGGTACAATAATTTATTTTGTGCGAACGACATTTAATTTGCATTTTCGGAGTAAAAAATGAGTCATCCACTTATCATACAAGGCGGAATGGGCGCTGCGGTTTCCAACTGGACACTCGCCAGAGAGGTCTCCAGACAGGGGCAGCTCGGCGTGGTTTCAGGCGTAGCCATGGACGTGATTTTCGCCAGAAGGCTTCAGGAAGGTGACAAAGGCGGACACATGAGACGCGCTCTTGCCGCATTTCCCTTTCAGGATGCCGCTGCTAAAATTCTGAAAAAATATTTCAGGGAAGAGGGCCTCGCCGAAAGCGGCAGGTATATGAATGTGCCGATGCACAGCATTAATTCACCCAAAGAGCTTGTTGAACTCACTGTGGCCGCCAACTTTGCGGAGGTCTACCTCGCCAAAGAAGGGCACAGCGGCAAAGTGGGCATTAATCTGCTTGAAAAAATACAGCTTCCCAACCTCGCTTCCCTTTACGGGGCAATGCTCGCCGGGGTTGACTATGTAATAATGGGCGCGGGGATTCCCAGAGAGATTCCGGGCATACTCGACCGCTTTTCCGAGAACCTCAGAGGCGATATGAGGCTTAATGTTGAGGGAGCGCTCAAGGATGAGAGCTTTCATATTTCCCTCGATCCGAAGGAGCTTTTCGGCAGCGGGCTTCCGTCCCTTAAAAGGCCGGACTTCCTTGCCATCATCTCCTCCAATATACTGGCCACAACAATGGTTAAGAAATCCACAGGCAAGGTTGACGGTCTGGTTGTGGAATACCCCATCGCGGGCGGTCACAACGCACCTCCAAGAGGCGGTATGGTTGTTGATGATTTGGGTGAGCCTGTCTACGGGGATAAGGACTTGATTGATCTTGAAAAACTCAGGTCACTCGATGTTCCCTTCTGGCTTGCCGGAGCATTCGCCGAGGCTAATAAGCTTAAGGAAGCAATCAAAAAAGGCGCTGCTGGTGTGCAGCTTGGAACAGCTTTCGCATTTTGCAGAGAATCAGGGCTTGATGAAAAACTCAGAAAGGCTATCCTCTCTTTCGGCAAGTTCGAAGTGAAGACAGATATATTCGCCTCCCCCACAGGGTTTCCCTTTAAGGTGCTTAAGGTTCTCGGTACACTTTCCGAGGCTTCGGAATATGCCGCGAGACCCAGAATCTGCAATCTCGGCTATCTTCGTACACTTTTCAGAAAGGAAGACGGCACAGTGGGCTACAGATGCCCCGCTGAGCCTGTGAAATCATATGTGGACAAAGGCGGTAAAGAGGAGGATACGGTAGGGCGTAAATGCCTCTGCAACGGCCTTCTCGCCAACATAGGCCACGCCACGCAGTATATGAACGGTTATTTCGAAAAGCCTTTGGTTACAGCGGGTTCTTGCTTTGCCGCGGTTAAGGAATTTATCACAAACGGCAACCACTCTTTCAGCGCAAAGGATGTTATTGACTATGTGCTGGGAGATCTTAAACCTGCCGAACAGGAATAATAATTATCTGACTAAATGCCTGATGCAGGCCCGCGGAGGAAAAACCGCGGGCTTTTTTATTTTATAGCAGATTACTATGATTGTATGAGACTAAATCAGTGTTAAATTTTTATTGAAATAAATATGAACAAAGCTATTATTACTCTTTAGAAACTTTATCTGCCACACAAAAAGGGTTCTGAGGTTTATTTATGTTTAATATTTCGATTAAAAAGAAACTTGCTGTTTTTGTTCTCGGTGCGTCCTTGGTTGTTTTTGCCGGTCTTTTTCTGTATATGCTCAGTCTCACCAGAGACATATCTAAGTCGGTATTTGCAAAGACAGCAGACAACCTTGTCTATTCGCTTAATGAAAAACTTGCCGCAAAAGACGATGTCGGGCTTACAAATGCGCTTGCCGTTGTAAGCAATCAGGCTGTTGTTGATGCTCTGGTCACAGGTAACAGGGAGCTTGCCTTAGAGCCGATTCAGAAACTTTCTGAGAGCTTTAAGGAAAATACCAAACTGAAAAATGTTCAGATTCATATTCATACCGCGGATATAAAGTCTTTCCTGCGCGCATGGAGTCCTAAAAAATACGGGGACGACCTCAGTTCATTCCGTCACTCGCTTATTGAAATGAAAAGAGTAAGAAAGCCCATGGTAGTTTTTGAAATAGGCTTTGCAGGGCTTTCCCACAGGGCTATTGTGCCAATCTTCCATCAAGGTGAGTATGTTGGCTCTATGGAGTTTATTCAGGGAGTAAACGACATAGTTGAAGAACTCAAGGAAAGAGAAACTGACGTTCTCATGCTTATGGATCAGAAATATCTCGATATAGCTGAGGAAGCACGGGAAAATCCGAAGATGGGCAGATATGTGGTCGCGCAGAAAAGCTTTAACAGCGAGCTTGTTGACGCTGTTAAGGATATAGATGCCGCTCTTCTTGTGAAGGACGGATATGCCGAGGTTGGCGGATATTTTATCACCGCAGTTCCTGCAACCGGTCTGAACGGTATGGAGATAGGCTATTTCCTTCTGGCAGAAAAATCCGAAATAGTTATGGCCGAGATAAACGAAGCAAACAGGATTGTGAAAATATTCATGTTCGGCGCTGCTGCTTTGGTAATTACTATTCTTGCGGTAATGTTTACTGTGCTTAATGTGCTTGTATTCAGAAGGGTAAAAATTCTGGCAGGAATATTTGAGGAGATCTCCAGAGGTGAAGGAGACCTTACCAGGAGAATCAACAGCAGTGTGCATGATGAACTCGGCGTACTCTGCGATCATTTTGACAGGTTTATATCAAAGATAAACGGAATAATTTCCGAAGTGAAGCTTAATGCCGCAGGTGTGGCATCAGGCAACTCGGAACTGGCTTCCACCACGGAACAGTTCAGCAGCACGTTTCAGGAACAGGCGGCGCAGGTTTCCGGAGTTGCCGCCGCTCTGGAGGAGATGAGCGCCTCGGCAGGAGAAATAAACGCAAGCCTGACAGACGGCATAAGCTTTTCGGAAACAGCTTCGGAAACGGTTGAAAACGGCCGCAGACAGCTTACTGAGGCAGTGGAAAGGATCGAAGGCATCCGCGCCGAAACGGGCAGATTGGCCGGCTCAATAGACAGGCTCGGCGAAGCGTCATCCAGAATAGGCGATATTATCAGTGTTATAAACGATATTGCTGATCAGACCAACCTTCTGGCTCTGAATGCGGCTATAGAGGCTGCAAGGGCAGGGGAAGCGGGCAGAGGTTTTGCCGTTGTTGCTGATGAGGTGCGCAAGCTGGCGGAAAGAACCCAGAACGCCACCAAAGAGGTTGGCGGGCTGATAACCAGTCTCCAGACTGAGACAAAAAGCGCCTCCGCCCATATGGACAGCGCAGAGAAGACAGTGGATGAAGGTGTCGGGGCAATTAAGGAAGTTGACGGATATTTTAACAATATAGTGGACGCTGTTAACGACATCCGTTCCGCTATGGCCGTGATAAGAACAGCCGTGGATGAGCAGGGCAGGGCGATAGCCGGAACAAACGATAATGTTCAGGTTATCTCCGCAGGTGTGGAGGAAAGCTCATCCGGTATGACAGAGGTCAGCCGGACGGTTACGGATCTCCAGAGGCTGGCAGAAGAGCTTGACTCTCTGGTCAGAAGATTCAGAACAGAATAGACACGGAATACTCAGGCCGCTCTTTTTTGAAAGGAGCGGCTTTTTTAATGCGCATTTTATTCACCGCTTGATCTGAAAAGAATATTAATTTAATATCAAATGTTTTGTTGTGCGTTGCCGCCGGGTGCGGTCTGCGTATGTTTAATGATCGGTTAAATCTTTTATAATTATTGTTTTTTGTATCGGAGTAAATGTTTGGGAAGGCGGACTGAAAGCATCCGAATCAGAACGGGTACAGGTCTGCCGATGAGCGGGAAGCATTAACTGAAATCCCCCTCTTTCCCCCTTTGCAAAGGGGGATGTAGATTCTTCGGCTGTGCCTCAGAATGACACATTGAACAGCGTCACTCTGAGCTTGTGCGAAGAGTCTCAATAACCGGATGGGCGGAGTTACGCCTGTAAAGGGGGATGGAGATTCTTCGGCTGTGCCTCAGAATGACACACTGAACAGCGTTACTCTGAGCTTGTGCGAAGAGTCTCAATAACCAGATTTGCGGAGTTACGCCTGTAAAGGGGGATGGAGATTCTTCGGCTGCGCCTCAGAATGACACACTGAACAGCGTCACTCTGAGCTTGTGCGAAGAGTCTCAATAACCGGATGGGCGCAGCGAAGCCGTGTTCACCACGGCGCGAGCGTGTATAAAAATTTTCCAGGGATGGAAAAATTTTTATTATAAATTAAGGAGGTTTTATGGAGACTATTTCGGGAGTAAAGAAGACCATTCTGGGGCTTCAGATGCTTTTCGTGGCATTCGGAGCGCTGGTTCTTGTTCCCCTGCTGACGGGGCTTGACCCGTCAATCGCCCTGTTTACCGCAGGAGCCGGAACTCTGCTTTTCCAGGTTATTACAAAGGGTAAAGTGCCTGTTTTTCTTGCAAGTTCTTTCGCATTTATCGCACCTATTCAGTACGGTATGCAGAATTTCGGCGTTGCCAAAACTCTCGGCGGTCTTACCTGCGCAGGGTTTACCTATATTTTATTCAGTCTGCTTGTGAAGCAGGGCGGAGTGAAGGCGATAGAAAGATACCTTCCTCCCATTGTCACAGGCCCTGTTATAATGGTGATTGGCCTCAACCTCGCCCCTGTTGCTGTTGGCATGACAAAGCACTTCGGTGACGGTCAGTACAGCATAAGGGCGGTAATCATCGCCGGAATAACCCTCCTTACTGCCATAATAGTAGTTGCATACGGCAGAAAAATTCTCAGCCTCATCCCTATACTTACTGCAATCTGTGTCGGTTATATCGCAGCCCTCATCATGGGGCATGTGAGCTTTGAGCCCATTATGCAGGCAGCATGGATCTCCATTCCCTGGATAGAGGCTTCCAGAAACGGTTCTTTTGCATTTCCTCAGTTTGATATAGAAGCGATTATATTCATACTCCCTGTTGCCATTGCTCCTGCTATTGAGCACGTGGGCGATGTTCTCGCAATAAGCTCCACCACGGGGAAAGACTACCTCAAAGACCCCGGACTCCACAGAACACTCCTCGGTGACGGTCTTGCGACAAGTATGGCAAGCGTTCTCGGCGGACCTCCCAATACCACATATTCCGAAGTTACGGGCGCAGTGGCGCTCACAAAGGCTTTTGACCCTATGTATATGCGCATAGCGGCAGTGTTTGCCATATGCCTTGCCTTCTTCGGCAAGCTCGGCGCTGTGCTTAAAACCATCCCCGTTCCTGTAATGGGCGGCATAATGTTCCTTCTTTTCGGAATGATAGCGGGCATAGGCATCAACTCCCTTGTCAGGGCAAAAGTTGATATGTCCAAACCCAGAAACCTGATCATCTCTTCCGTTATTCTTGTATGCGGAATAGGCGGCGTTAACCTTTCCATGTGGAAAGTTACCCTCGGCGGCATAGGGCTTGCGGGTATAGTGGGCGTTGTTCTCAACCTGATTCTTCCTGAGGATAAGTAATGGAGGAGTTTAAGAATCTTACTGTGATCAGCCACCCGCTGATTCAGCATAAGCTGCGTTACATCAGGGACAAAAAAACCTCAAAGCGGGACTTCAAGGAGCTTGTGGATGAGGTTGCCATGCTTATGGCATATGAAATTACCAAAGATTTTCCCCTGAGGAAGGTTAAGATAAAAACCCCTATCTGTGAGATGGAAGCCGATGAGGTTTCCGGCAAGAAGGTGGTGCTCGTGCCGATTCTCCGTGCGGGGCTCGGCATGGTGGAGGGCGTGCTTAAACTCATGCCTTCCGCCCGTGTGGGGCATATCGGCCTTTACAGGGATCACGAAACCCTCCAACCTGTGCAGTATTACTTCAAGGTTCCGCAGAACTGCGAGAAGAGGGAGTTCATACTGATAGACCCCATGCTGGCAACAGGCGGTTCCGCTATTGCCGCGGCGCAAATGCTTAAGGAGAAGGGTGCGGAATCGATCAAGTTTATGAGCCTGATCGCCGCTCCCGAAGGTGTGCGGGCTTTCTGCAGCGCTCACCCTGATATTAAGGTGTACACTGCTGCCCTTGATGAAAAGCTTAATGAGCTCGGCTATATTGTCCCCGGTCTCGGCGATGCCGGAGACAGGCTTTTCGGAACGAAATAAAGAGTACTGATGCATAAAATACTTCTGGTGTCCGGTCACCCCAGTCCGGAGAGCTCTGTTGTTAACAGCACAATAGCAGAGGAACTCAGTAAAACGGACGGGGTGGCTGTGCGCTGCCTCACAGACATTTCAGCCGGCGGATGCTTCGATGTGGAAGCTGAACAGGCCGCCCTCTTAGATGCGGATATTATCATCTTCCAGTTCCCGCTCCAGTGGTTTAATATGCCGTGGATATTCAAGAAATGGCTCTCTGATGTTTTTACGGACGGATTTGCCTTCGGTGAAGGCGGGGAGAAGCTCAGGGGGAAAACGCTCATAGCCTCCGCCACTATGGGTGGCAGGGTTGATGACTCATCGTCCAAACCTGCGTTTAACCTTCTGAATGATATTAAAGAGTTTGCCGAGTACACCGGAATGGTGTATGCAGAGCCCGTGGTGAGCGGCAGCTATCTTTTTGTGCCTTACCTCGCAGGAGATAAGGAGGATATAAGGAGGCGGGCTCTTGAGCATGCGGATGAATTAAAGAGAAGAATAGCCTTCTCCTCTGAGCGATAGCGAAGAGTCTCACAACTCCATGAACGGAGTTGCGCCGTGCGTAGCGAAGCCGTGTTTATCACGGCGCGAGCGTGTACATCAAACTGACAGGATGTACAGTTTGATGTTATCAACAAGAGATTGCTTCACCCTTTCAGGGTTCGCAATGACGCAAAACAGTTCCATGGATGGGACTGCGCCGTGCGGAGCGAAGTCGGTTACAGTGTCACTGCGAGGAGTGAAGCGACGCGGCAGTCTCTAAATATACATAAAGTTCAGGGTTCGCAATGACGCAAAATCGCAAAAGAAGCCTGTGCTTATCGTCTGTCGGCTTAATCCTCATTAAGCTCTTCGTGCAGTTCCTCAACTTTCAGCTTCATCTCAGCAAGCAGTTCTCTGCCGTTTTCCGTTATTCTGTAATATTTCCTCTGCTTGCCGCCCACATTTTCCGTGCGGCAGGAGATAAGGCTCTGTTTCTCCATCTTCGCCAGCGCAGGGTACATTACTCCGGCTCCGATCCTGTAGCCGTGGCGGGCAAGCTCCTCCATCAGCCCTGCTCCGTAGACTTCCTCTTTCGCCGCATGGTGCAGTATATGCAGTTTTATAAACGCCAGTTCGGCTTCCCTTTGCATAAATAGTCCTTTAATATCGGATTACAATATTGACTTACGATATTGTTATGTTATATTGATAATATATCAACAGCGGAGAAGATTCAATGAGTGGAATGAAAAATATATTAGAAGTATTCACAGTGTTCCTTCGGCTGGGGCTTACATCCTTCGGGGGGCCTGTGGCGCATCTGGGTTATTTCAGGGATGAGTTTGTAGCCCGCAGAAAATGGATGAGCGAACAGGAGTATGCTGATCTTGTGGCTTTGTGCCAGTTCCTGCCGGGGCCAGCCAGCAGTCAGGTGGGTTTTGCCGTGGGGCTCAGACGGGCGGGGAAGCTTGGCGGTCTTGCCGCATGGGTCGGTTTCACCATGCCCTCCTCCCTTGCGATGATAGCTTTCGCATACGGGCTTGCCTCATTCAGCGGAGCCCTTGATTCGGGCTGGCTTAAGGGGCTTAAGGTGGCGGCTGTCGCAGTGGTTGCCCACGCTGTGTGGGGGATGGCGGTGAAGCTTTGCCCGGACAGACTGAGAGCCGGAATAGCAATAATATCAGCCTGTGCGGTGCTTGCTGTCTCTTCCGGTCTGATGCAGATAGGCGTTATAATTGCCGGAGGCGCGGCGGGGTATTTCCTTATAATGCGTCAGCAGGGGGAAGCTGCCGCGGTGAAGCGTTTTTCTGTGAGAAGCGGGGCGCTGTATCTTGCGCTGTTTTTTTCTCTTCTTGTTCTCCTTCCTTTTGCGGCTTCTTATTCTGATCTGCATTCTGTCAGGCTTGCGGACAGCTTTTACAGGGCGGGCTCACTGGTTTTCGGCGGCGGCCATGTTGTTCTGCCGCTTATTCAGGCGGAGGTTACTGCGGGCGGTTGGCTGGGAAGGGATGAGTTTATGGCGGGCTACGGAGCAGTTCAGGCGGTTCCGGGGCCTTTGTTCACATTTGCCGCTTATCTCGGCGCTGCGTCCCATGCGGAACCCAACGGATTTACAGGGGGAATGCTTGCCCTTGTTTTTATATTTCTTCCTTCAATGCTGCTTGTTCTGGGTGTTTTGCCCTTCTGGGAGAAGCTGCGCAGCCTGCCCCCTGCCCAGAGTGTACTTGCCGGGACAAACGCCGCTGTCGTGGGGCTTCTTCTTGCCGCTTTTTACAATCCGGTTTTCACAGAGGGGATCGGAGGACGTTTCGAGGTGATAATAGCTCTCTGCGCATTCGGACTTCTTCAGTTTATGAAGACTCCTTCATGGGCTGTGGTGGGGCTTTCAGCCGCTGCCGGGTTTATTCTGCTGTAGCTATTTTATTCCGCTGATGAGGCTGAAAACCGGGCTGAGGAGCCCTATGAAGATTATCAGCATGAATATTCCCACAAAGCCAATCACGGCAGGTTCCAGCACCTTTGACACTGTTTTTGCCGTTCTTTCAGCCTTTTCAAGGTAATGTTCAGCCGCTGAGGCAAGCTGTTCGGTGAGATGCCCTGTCTGCTCGCCTATGCTGACCATCCTCACCATGAGCGGCGGGAAAAGCTTTTGCCCCGCCATTGCGGAGGAGAACGACTCTCCCCGGCTGACAGTATCCATAATGCCCTTGACCGCCCCTGTGAACACCCTGTTTGTGAAGCTCTCCTCCATAACCGTCAGTGAACGGTACAGCGGCAGACCGGAGCCAGTCATAAGCCTTATGTATTCGGCAAAGAAGGCTATGTTGAACAAAAATATCAGATTGCCCGCAACCGGTATTCTCAGGATAATTCTGTCGGTTTTCAGGCGGAAGCCGATGTCTGTTCTGCGCAGATAGACAAACAGCAGGCAGACAGCCGCCGCAAGCATCAGGAGCAGCTGACCGTATCTGCCCAGAAATGCGGAAACACGGAGTATTCCCAGAGTAACGGGGGGAAGCTCCGTTTCGAACACACGGAAGGTATCTGCCATCTGCGGCATTACATAGATAATCCAGAAGAGAAGGGCGGACATCAGCGCTGCGAAGGCAAATGCGGGGTACATAAGTGCCTGACGGATGCCCGCTTTAAGGTTTGTCACCCTCTGCACATGGTTTGATGCGTCTTTCAGGGTTTTATCCAGCCTGCCTGTTTCCTCCCCTATGCGGATAAGGCTCAGCACGGTTTCGCCGAACACTCCGCCGCATGACTCACAGGCTCCGGAGAACGAATCTCCGGATGAGGTGCGGAATGATATGCGGTTTAATATATTTTTTACATCTTTATTATCTGTGTCTCCGGTAAGTTCCCTGAGCCCCGTGGAAAGAGGTATGCCTGATTTAATCACGAGGTGCAGGCTCTCCAGAATCTCGGTGAGCTCCTCCGGAGAAATCCTGTGCTTCCTGCGGAAAAAACGTGTCAGGGGAGAAGCTTCCCTGATTTTCAGCGGTTCCAGCCCGCAGTGCGCGAGATAAGCGGTGAGCTCCTGCGCATCGGACGCTTCCACTGTGAGGCGCTGCTTTTTCCCCGCCGGGTCAAACGCATACACTGAGAAGGTCATTTCAGCGCCACTCTGCGGATTTCACTGAGGGTGGTTATCCCTTTTACAGCCTTGAGGAAGCCGTCATCAGCCATTGTCAGCATACCCTTGTTCAGCGAGGCCTTATGTATCTCGTTGGGGGTTGCGCCTTTTATAATCATGTCCTGAATCTCTTCATCGGTTTCCAGAAATTCCGAGATCACAGTTCTGCCTGTGTAGCCAGTGCCGCCGCAGTGAGGGCATCCCGCAGGTTCGGGCAGGTAAATTTTCCCGTCTGTGCTCCCCTTGGCAGCTGTTTCAGGGTCTATGCCGCATGAGAGGATGTCGCCAGCATCTGTTTCCTTTCTCACAGCGCAGAAGCGGCATACCCTGCGCACAAGCCTCTGAGCCATAATGCCCGAAACGCCGGAGGCGATGAGATAATTTTTTATTCCGAGATCAAGAAGCCTCGGAACGGCGGTTACTGCATCGTTTGTGTGCATGGTGGAGAGAACCAGATGTCCGGTGATGGCGGCGCGCATGGCTATTTCCGCTGTTTCCTCATCCCTCATTTCCCCAAGGAGTATGACATCCGGATCCTGCCTGAGAAATGCCTTCATGGCGGCGGGGAATGTGTAGCCTGCCCTTTCGTTCACCTGAGTCTGCTTTATGAATGGAAACCTGTATTCTATAGGGTTTTCCACAGTGAGGATGCGCCGCTGAAGAGCGTTAATCCTCCGCAATGCGGAGTAAAGCGTGGTTGTTTTTCCTGAACCCGTGGGACCTGTGACGAGGAATATTCCGTGCGGTCTGGCGAAGCATTTCTCAAGCCTTCCTCTCACTGATTCGTCAAAGCCGAGGCTCTCCAGACTGAACATGGAGAGATTTTTGCCCAGAAGCCTCAGCACTGCGTTCTCCCCGTAGGCAGTGGGTATGGTTGACACTCGTATGTCATATTCCCCGCCGAAAAACTCCGCAGTCATGGAGCCGTCCTGCGGGAGGCGCTGTTCCGCTATATCAAGATGGGAGAGTATCTTAATCCGTGAAATGAGCGATGCGTGGATACCGGCGGGAATGGAGAAGCAGTGCCTCATTATGCCGTCAGTGCGGAAAAAAATGTGCGCTCCCAGTGCTTCGGGGGAGATGTGGATGTCCGTTGCCCGCTCCGTGACGGCGTATTTCAGTATATTGTCCAAAAGGGAAGGGGTATCAGCACTCTGAGCAATCAGGCGGGATATTTCGTCCCGCACCGGCTTTTCTATGAGGTAGAAGCTTATCTCAATGCTCCTGAGTATGCTTTCCCTGTCCGCCACATGGATTTCCGGCCTGAAGCCTGTTTTCCTGCGGACAATGTCCGTTATGCGTATGTCAAAGGGGTCTGCCGAGGCTATGCGGACTGTATCTCCGCTTCGGTCAAAAGGTATGAATGAGAGGCTTTTCAGCATTTCAGTATCAAACATCCGCAGGAGAGCGCTGTCCGGCCTGATGCCTGAAATATCAGTGAACGGTCTGCCTGCCTGTTTTGCGACAGCGGAGGCGGTTTCAGCGGAGGAGACGAACGCAAGGGATGTGAGTATCTCCCCCAGAATTCCGGAGTGGACACGCTGAACACTCAGTGCGACACCGAGCTGTTCCTCCGTGAGGTAGCCCATCTCTATAAGCAACTGTCCGAGCTGTTTATCCTGCATAAATTCCCCCGCCGCACGTTATTCACTATAGCCCAACGGGATGGGCAGATCAAAGAAATTATGGTAAAAGTACCCGTTGATTTATGTACCGAATAATTGTAACCTTTTTCGGATATTCAACCATCATTTTCGGAGGCGGCATGAGATTAACCAGATACTTTATCCCCACGCTCAGAGAAATACCCGCAGAGGCGGAAGTAGTAAGCCATAAGGCTATGCTCAGGGCAGGGATGATCAAAAAACTCGCTTCAGGGATTTACGATTACCTCCCCCTGGGACTCAAGGCTATCCGCAAGGCTGAAAATATAATAAGAAAAAACATGGACTCCTCAGGCGCCATAGAGATTCTCATGCCTGCTGTCCAGCCCGCTGAAATGTGGGAGGAGTCAGGCCGCTGGAGCTATTACGGCAAGGAGCTTCTCCGCATAAAGGACAGGCACGACAGAAACTTCTGCTTCGGCCCCACCCACGAGGAAGTTACGACTGATATAGTAAGAAGCTTCATCACCTCATACAAACAGCTTCCCATAAACCTCTACCAGATACAGACAAAATTCCGTGATGAAGTCCGCCCCAGATTCGGCCTGATGCGCGGCAGAGAGTTCATAATGAAGGATGCATACTCCTTTGATGTGGATGATGCGGGCGCAAATGTCAGCTACGGCAAAATGCGTGATGCATACCGCCGCATATTCGATGACTGCGGCCTGAGGTACACTATGGTCGAGGCCGATTCCGGCGCCATCGGCGGTTCATATTCACACGAGTTTATGGTGCTTGCCGATACAGGTGAGGACAGCGTAATCAGCAGTGACAGGGGCGGCTACGCAGCCAACCTTGAAAAGGCTGTATGCGCTGATAACTGGGAGGAGTGGAAAGAGGAGATCCTTCCCGCAGCGGAGAAGGAAACCCCCAATACCAGAACAGTGGAGGAGCTTGCCGCTTTCCTCGGTGTTCCGGTTATGAAGATCCTCAAGGCTATGGTTGTCAATGTTGACGGCAAATTCTACTGCTTCCTCGTAAGAGGGGATCACGAACTCAACCTTGCCAAGGTCAAAAACTTTTTCGGCGCTCCCTCGGCGGAGCTTGCCTCATATGAAGACATAGCAGAGCAGACAGGCGGAGCCCCCGCAGGCTTCATAGGCCCCGCAGGGCTCAAGATAGAAGTTTATGCCGATTACGCCGTGCGCGCCATGAAGAACGTTGTCATGGGTGCGAACATCAAGGATCTGCACATTATAAACGCTAACCTCGGCAGGGACTTTGAGGTCAGAACCTTCGGCGATTTCAGAAACGCCATCGAAGGGGACATCTGCCCTGTTGACGGCGGAAAGTATGTTCTCACCAGAGGAATCGAGGTGGGGCACATCTTCAAACTCGGAACGAAATATTCCGAAAGCATGAACGCCGTGTACCTTGATAAGGAAGGCAAAAGAAACCCGATGATCATGGGCTGCTACGGAATAGGGGTGACAAGGGTTGTTGCCGCCGCCATAGAGCAGAACCACGATGAAAAAGGTATAATATGGCCTGTTCAGCTTGCCCCCTTTGAGGTTGTTATCGTTTCCCTCAACCCCAATGAGCAGGCAGTGGCGGATCTTTCAGATACTATTTATAAAGAGCTCTCAGGCCTTGGTCTTGATGTTATGTACGATGACAGGGATGAAAGGGCGGGTGTTAAATTCACCGATGCTGAGCTGGTGGGTTATCCTGTCCGTGTTGCAATCGGCAAAAAGTCGCTTGCAGAGGGGAATGTAGAGGTAACTGTGCGCAGAACCGGAGAAACCGTTGCTGTCAAAAAGGAAGACTGCATTTCGGCAGTAATGGAAATACTGGAAAAGCTGCGCTGAACAAAGGTAATTCTTGCTAAAGAGAAATTTATTATGTAAAACAAACATAGATTGATTCTCTCTTAAGCGTTCGGAGGTACGATGAAGAAACGCTATACCATTATGATATTTGACGAATCGCGTTTGGGCGAGGTTAAAACAAGAAAAATAAGCCTCTCCGCAATCAAATTTGTCATGATGCTGGTGGCACTTTACGCCGTTGTTTCCTTTACGGGCTTTTTCTTTTTAACCAGCCTCTACTCCGAGCGTCATGATATGCTGGTTTTCAAACGCGAAAATGAAAAGCTTAAGGAAAAAATTGAAGGCTATGCCATGCAGCTTGAGGAGATCGAGAAAAAGATCGCCAGTGTTGACGAGCTGGAGTACAAAGTTCGAAATCTTGCCACCTATGCCAACGGACCGGTTCCACAGAAGCAGCTTGCTATAGGCGGTAAAGAGGTCGACATAATTCAGGACCTTTCAGCAGTCAGTGAAAGGAAGGAAAAGGAGTTCTTTGAGGAGCTTAACGAAAACCTCGTTACCCTTGGCCTTGAACTTGAGAAGAGAACGGCGAGCCTTTCGGAGCTTTCCGATTTCCTTGAGGAGCACAGGCTGATAATGAGCTCCACCCCCTCCATATGGCCGACAAAGGGCTGGATTTCCAGCAGCTTCGGCTACCGCATATCACCCTTTACAGGAAGACGCGTTTTCCACGAAGGGCTTGATATAGCAAACAAGATAGGCACTCCCATCAGATCCGCCGCCAAGGGCGTTGTTATCTTCTCCGGGAGAAAAGCAGGCTACGGCAACGTGATCACAATAGACCACGGCTTCGGCTATGTCACCAGATACGCCCACTGCAACAAACTTTTCATGAAAGAAGGGGATAATGTTGAGAAAGGGCAGGTGATAGCGGAAGTGGGCAACACCGGCAGAAGCACAGGCCCCCACCTTCATTATGAAGTGCTGGTGAACGGTGTGCAGGTTAACCCGATGAAGTTTATAATCGGCGAAACTGACTTGTCTGTGGCTGCTCAGTAAGCATAATCAAAACAACAGTCTCTCAGCCCGCCTCAAAAAGGCGGGTTTTTTTATGCATTGCCATCAGCGAGTTTGTGTTTCAATAAATAATTATTCGCTTTTCTCTGACACTTTGAGTTGCATACGCCGGAGCATGCCTTATACTTTAATTATAAGCCTGAACATAAGCGGCGGCGCCGTTCAGAAAAAACTTTTTAAAGGAGATATGTACGGCACAGGTAGCCGCCGCTTAAAGAATATACAAAGCCGCTCTGTCCTGAGCGGCTTTTTCAGTTAGTGGCTGTCTGATCTTATGAACATTTCGTCTTTAGCATATTCTGTTATGTCATTGCCGAAGTGTATCAGATAATCCTCCCCAACGGGGAGCCAGAAGCCGTCGTAAACTATCCCTCTTTCCTCCATAAAACAAACGCTGCGCACAGCCTTTCCCGATTTGAGCGCCGCTGCGGCCTTGCAGTATTTTGCATGTGAGGCGGCATCGCCGATACTGTGACACTTCACGCCCAAAGGCAGTCCATACTCCTCGCCTGCTTTATTGAGAGCCAATATATCATGCTTTCTGCTGAGGAGCATGACAGGTGTGGGATATTCCGCCCAGGTGAGCTTAAATGCTTCAATGACTTTTTCAGTATCCATATTTGCTTTCCTCCTTCTTTCGCTTACAGTAGCGCTTTTAAGAGTTCAATGCTTTTCATAATCTTTAAAATCGGTAACAGAGTGTATTGCTGTCTGCTGCTCAACAGGGAGGAAGAGGCATGCCTCTGTTCCCTTATGCAGCACACTGCTGATTTCAAGCCTTCCGCCGTGTGCTTCGGCTATCTGTTTGCATATATCAAGCCCTATGCCGTAGCCGCCGGTTTTCTTGCTGCGGGAAATGTCTGTTCTGTAAAACGGTTCGGTTATATAGGGCAGTTCATCTGCCGGAATGCCTATGCCTTTATCTGTGACTTTTATAAAGGCAAACCCGTTAAGCACTCCTGTGTCGGCGCGTACAGGCTCTTCTGATTCTTCCGAGTATTTAAGGGCGTTGTCTATGAGGTTCCTGACAGCATGCTCCACGGCTTTTGTATCAACACTCAGTTCGATAGGGTAAGGGTGGGGGGTGAATATGACTCTTCCTGTTTTTTCGCCGTACTGCGTGCATAGGTCTCCGGTCAGGCTGTTGATGTCTGTATGCGTTTTTTTCAATGCCCCGTGTTTGAGCCTTGCCCCCTCCATCAGAATGTTGATCAGAGTGTCCATCTGCTTTATATCCTCTGTCATATCACTGCGGAGGTATTCGTCCTTCACCATTTCAGCAGCAATGCGGAGGCTTGTGAGGGGTGTGCGCAGTTCGTGGCTTATCCCTGTGAGCAGCTTGTCTTTATATTTGATTGAGCGGGAGATTTCCGATGTAAGCGAGTCAAACATATTACAGAGGTGTGCCAGCTCATCACTGCCGCACCTGTTTATTTTGTATTCGTAGTTTTCCTTTTTAACCTCCCTGATCGCAGCGGAGAGGGAGTTGACAGGCTTGAGTATATGCCTTATCAGCATATAAACCGCTCCCATCAGCAGGGAAACAGCACCTATGATATACCAGCCGTACATCCTGAGACGCTCCATCTCCCCCGGCAGAGGCCAGAACATAAAGGTAAGCTTCGCGCTGCCTTCGTTTATTTTTGCCATTTGGTAGCCGTGGAGCTCCCCCAGAGTGAGGTTTTCGTCAATTTTTCTGTAATGGAGCTTTTTCTCAGGGAACCTGCCATCGTGTTTTTTCACTGTCCAGCTTTCGTCCGGCGAGTCATAGATTATGGTTATCCCGGTTCTTTCCGATAGGGCTTCCGCTTTTTCCATATCAGGCGGGTAGCCTATTTCATCACGGAGATACTGGATGTAGTAAACCCTGTGTCTGTCTATGCTTGTTTCGGAGGTTTCCACATAGTTGTTGAATATGCCGTAAACGGTTATATTCAAAAGAACCGCAGAGCAGACTATGATGAAAAGCAGCTTGGTAAATACGGAGCTGATCAGTTTCTTAAGCATTTATTCTTTCACCGATAAACATATAGCCTGTCCCCCACATTGTTTTGATGAACCGTGGGTTTTTGGGGTCGTCCTTGAGCTTGTACCGCAGGCGGCTCACTGTGACATCAACCGTGCGGTTAAATGCATCACAGTCGATACCTTTGAGTTCATTGAGAATTTTGTCTCTGTCCAGAGTGATGAATGCGTTTCTGACAAAAAGATGAAGCACTCCGAATTCGCTGGTGGTGAGATCAAGCCTTGTGCCGTCCAGAGTTGCCGTAAATTTTGACGGCTCAACAGTGAGCCTGTCGAATATATATGCCTGAACTCTTTTTTCTGCTGTTGTCTGGGGCTCTCTCCGTTTTGTGACAGCCTGAATCCTCGCCACCAGTTCTCTGGGCTCGAAAGGCTTGGGCAGATAATCATCAGCGCCTATCTCAAGCCCGACTATTCTGTCCTCCACTTCTCCCCTTGCGCTCAGCATTATTATGGGTACATCCGAGAATTTCCTGATGCGCTTGCACACCTCAAAGCCGTTCATACCGGGCATCATGATGTCCAGAATTACCAGATCCGGCGTGCTTTCCGCGAATTTTTCAAGGGCCTTTTCCGGTTCATCAAAGGCATCAATGATGAACGAGTATTCTGAGAGATATTTTTTTAGCATTTTTATAAGTTTCAGATCATCGTCTATGATCATAATCTTTGTCTGCATGCTGCATCCACCTCAAAAAAAGACTGAAATCAGTGCTATGGTCATAACGGCTATGAAAATAACCGTTGTAACGAACAAGAGAATATCACCGGGCTTCATAGCTTCCTCCTGAAACCCAATATAATTATAAACGAAAAAACGTGGTTGCCGGGGAGAAACAAATTGTAATGATTTGTAGCGGGGAAGCAGGAGCCCCCCGCCAACGCTGAAACCGGCAGGGGGTGTATGACTATTCTTCTGCAAGAAGCCTGTTTATCGAGGCGGCAGCGCGCCTCCCTTCACCCATGGCAAGAATTACCGTAGCTGCACCGAGAACTATATCTCCGCCTGCGTAAACTCTCTCCATGGATGTTTTGCCGTCTTCATCCACAGTGATGTTGCCCCACCTGTTTATCCCTATCTCCGGCGCAGTCTGGCTTATCAGCGGGTTAGATGAGTTGCCGAGAGCCATTATCACGGAATCCATCTCAAGGATGAACTCGCTTCCCTTAACCGCGACAGGTTTTCTTCTGCCGGAATCATCCGGCTCGCCAAGTTCATATCTAAGGCACTCAACGGCTTTTACCTTCCCTGTTTCATCGCCGATGATACGGACGGGGCTGGAAAGGAAATTGAATATTATTCCTTCTTCCTTGGCGTGTGCTACCTCTTCGCGGCGGGCCGGCATCTCTTTTTCGGTACGCCTGTAGATTACATAAACCTCTTCCGCACCGACACGCAGCGCCATCCTCGCAGCGTCCATAGCCACGTTGCCGCCGCCGATGACCGCTGTCCGTTTTCCGGTGAAAATAGGCGTGTCCGCCTTGTCCGGGTTGTACGCCTTCATTAGGTTTGCCCTTGTGAGAAACTCGTTTGCTGAGGAGACCCCCACAAGGTTTTCACCTTCTATGTTCATGAAATTGGGCAGGCCTGCGCCTGTTCCTATGAACAGGGCATCAAAACCGTCCTTCTCTATTAAATCCTTAACCTTTCTTGTTCTGCCCACAAGGAAGTTCTTTTTGATCTGAACACCCATGGAGAGAAGGTTATCTATCTCTTTATCAAGTATTTCCTTCGGCAGACGGAACTCAGGTATGCCGTATATCATAACGCCGCCCAGCTTGTGGAAGGCCTCAAAAAGCACCACCTCGTGCCCTGCCTTGCGAACGTCCGCCGCCGCTGTCAGTCCTGCGGGGCCTGAGCCGACTATGCCTACCTTTTTCCCTGTGGGCGGGGCTATCTCAGGAACGGACATTTTTCCCTTTGCCCTTTCCCAGTCCGCAACGAAGCGCTCAATGCGGCCGATTGCCACAGATTTATCAAGATCCTTCAGGGATTTTCCCACGGTGCATTCTGCCATGCACTGTGTTTCCTGCGGGCAGACCCTTCCGCATATGGCGGGCAGCATGCTGGACTGTTTTATGATGTTTACCGATTTCTGGTAGTCCCCTTCCGCTGCTGCTTTGATAAAGCCGGGAATATCTATCGCAACGGGGCAGCCTTTTATACAGGGGGCGTTTTTGCATTGCAGACAGCGCTCTGCCTCAAGCTTTACCTGCTCCTCAAAATAACCAAGCGCCACTTCCTGAATGTTCTTCGCGCGGGCTTTTGGCTCCTGAGCAGGCATCTCCTGCATGGGGATTTTCAGCCTGTCCTTCGGTTTAAGGCTTGTGAAATCTATCTCATTAATGAGGCTTTCGGCCTCTTTCCTTAATTCATCAGCGGGAATGTACGACATCTGTCACCTCTGGAGTTCGTCTATGGCAGCCTGAAGGCGGCATTCATGGTTAGCATCCTGCTCCTGCGGCTTGTAGGAGCGCAGACGCAGCATCATATTGTCAAAGTCCACCAGATGGGCGTCAAATTCGGGTCCGTCAACACAGACGAACTTGGTTTCATTGCCGACAGTTACCCTGCACCCGCCGCACATGCCTGTTCCGTCAACCATGATTGTATTGAGGGATGCGTATGTGAGCACGCCGAAGGGGCGGGTGGTCTCGGCGCAGAATTTCATCATGATCGCAGGGCCTATCGCCACGGCAAGGTCAACACCGCCTTTTTCGCATATCTCCCTGAGAGGCTCGGTCACAAGACACTTGCGGCCGTATGATCCGTCATCCGTACAGACTATCAGCTCATCGGCTATGGCGCGCATCTCGTCTTCAAGGATGAGGAGATCTTTATTCCGTGCGCCGATTATGGTGATCACCCTGTTCCCCGCTTTTTTCATCGCCTGAGCTATGGGGTGAAGCGGCGCAACGCCTATTCCGCCGCCGACACAGACAACCGTGCCCGCCTTTTCTATGTGCGTCGGTTTGCCCAGAGGCCCCAGCAGGTTTTCAACATGGTCTCCGACATTCTTCTGAGCAAGCTTGAGAGTGGACTTGCCGACAATCTGAAATATTATGGTAATGCTGCCTTCTTCCGCATCAGCGTCAGCTATGGTGAGGGGAATGCGCTCACTGAAATCGGAATCGACCTGCACTATTATAAACTGACCCGCCTGTCTCTCGGAGGCTATTTCCGGTGCGAGAAGCTTCATCTGCACCACATCCCTTGAGAGCAGCTTTTTATCTAAAATTTTACTCATCAGTCACCCCGGTTATTATTCACTATCAAATTTAGTGCTTTTTTCCCTGTAATTTCAACATGTTTATTTGTTTCAGGCTCCTGCTGGGATGGTATCGTGTTTTATTTGTGCTATAGTGATTATTACGACAATTTATAATGACGATCCATTCATTTTTTCTGTCAAAAACTGCTTTAATTTCATGGCATAAATCTGTGATGTTTATTTGCTTACAATAACAGTGTTTTGAAAGATTATGGTTTGTGATTAAGTCAACAATAAAAATATTTAGCTGCCAGTCCCGATTCCGGGCAACCGGAGCGAAGTCAGGGCTCAGGTTTTGCTATTTCAGCCCGAAAACAAGGGGGACTATGATATTAGCCTCAACAGGCGGAGGAGGGTAGGGCACAGCAGCGCGGACGGCAGCCAGAGCAGATTCATCCAGTGCTTTGAAGCCGCATGAGCTGCTGACTGTCAGGTTTTCGATATGGCCGCTCTTTTTGATGATAAAAGATACATCAACCCGGCCTTCCCAGCCGTTTTTACGGGCAATCACGGGGTATTTCAGGTTGGAGCGGATGGAAGCCAGAATGTATCTGAAATGCTCGGTTTTGTATGTTTCAGCCAGTTCCTCCGCTGAATGTGAGTGTTTTGCGGCATATTTCCCTGTGTTCTCCGCTGATGCGCCTGACGGTGCAGGGTCGGCGGATGCATCTGCCGTTCCGGTAGTTTCCTCGGAAAGAGCCGGTGCGGACTGTTCAGCGGCGTGGGGCGCTGTTTCAGGTGAGGCGAGGGCGGCTTTCAGTTTTATTGTCTCAGTCTTTGATGTTTCCCTCTTAACAGGCTGAGGCCTGCTCACCGGAGGCTTAGGAGTCTCCGGCTGAACAGTGGGAGCGGCAGGCGGTTCAGGCTTCGCTGTTTTCAGTATTGAGGTGGATATAATTATATTTTCTGTCTGCTTATTTTCGGTTTCCGCTTTAAAAAGCTGACTCTGTGAAAGGAACAGTATCGCAGATATAAGAACGCCGTGCAGAACAGCAGATTCCAGAACAGAACGAAGCATCTCAGTTCTCAAGCTCCGTCTGGAGGCTTATTTTTTCAAAACCCTGCTCTTTCAGCATGCTCATAAGCACGGCAAAGGGCTGGATCTGTGATTCCTTATCCGCGCGTACGGTTATTACCGTGTTTTTGTCAATTGCAGCAAGCAGATCTCTAAGCTCATCCGCTGTGGCTCTCTGCCCTGCGAACAGGTAAAAGCCGTCTTTTGTGACATCAACAGCGGGAGTTTCCCTGAAAGGCTCAGCGTGGTTCACTTCCGGCAGCTTCACAGGGATAACGCCTGTTTTAATGAAGGTGGCCGTTGCAAGAACTATGGTGAGCAGAACCAGCATGATGTCTATAAACGGAACAACATTTATGGAGTCAAAGCTTTTCTCCCGCAAGGGACGCCTCCTTCATTAGTATGAGTTCGTTTACCTTTCTGTGGAGCATGTTGTACAGCACAATGGCGGGAATAGCCGTTAACAGACCCGCTGCGGTGGCCTTAAGCGCCAGTGCAAGGCCTGTCATTATGGCTGTCACATCGGCAGAGCCTGTGAGCCCCATGGCGTAAAATGTCTGCATTATGCCGAGAACCGTTCCGAGAAGCCCGACATAAGGCGCATTGCTCCCGATGGTTGCCACTATGTACAGCCGTCTGGTGAGTACTGCCTCATATTCCTGCACTGTTTTGTAGTCCTCCGGCCTGATCCCCGCAAAGAAGCGGAAGCGCTCTATGGACACCGCAACCGCAGCAACGCTCATAAGCCCAAGAATCCCGATAATGCCGTAATCTATAAGCTGTGTGAGATGATTCATGATTTACCCACCTGTTGGAGAGGCTGTCTCCTCATTCTGTGCGGAAGCACGAATTTTGCTGCCTCAAGTATATCCTCATCCGAAACTGTTTTTCTGCCGTTCCATGCGGCTAAGGTTTTCGCTGTTTTCAGCATTATAATATCCGCCCCAGAAATCAGGCTCAACGGAGATCGCATCACCCGCATATCATTTCAAAACCGTCGCTGTTGAGAACAACGATTTTCATTGAATCAGCCTGAACCCTTCCCTCTGTGAGAAACAAAACAATAACTAATACTAATAGTTTAACTGATCTGTCGAATATCGCTGTGTTACAGTTAATAAACTCCATACCATGTCACGTTATTAATTTTTCGTGACACTAACATTGTAGAAAACAATGTGCAAGAGTTTTCGTCACACGTATTTAATACGTTGTGTTACCGATGGGGAGGTTCGCCTTATAAGCTTGTATGAAGATAATAAAGAGTGCCGAAAGGGGGACTCGAACCCCCACGGTGTTGCCACCGGCGGATTTTGAGTCCGTTTTAACGGTTTTTTGCCTATTTATATGCTTTTTTGAATATTTTGATTTATTTTTTATTATTAAATATTTATCCTGATTTTTACAAAAATATTTTTCTTGATTTTTTCGCCTTTTTTGGTGTATTTTGGGGGGTAATGTTAGAAAAAACGTTAGAAAAAAACAGGTGTTAAGTCTATGGCTCTCATGGTTAAATGCTCCGCATGTCATAAAAAAGTCTCCGTGAAAAACTCTGTATGCAAATGCGGCAATGATCTGAGAGAAGATAAAAATAAGCTCTATTATATTGTCTATGTGCTTAATGGTAAACATGTTTGGGAAGCGGCGGGTCATAGTTACAAGCTCGCTAAAGAGCTTGAGCTTAAAAAACGTGTAGATGTGATTGATAAAAAGATCGGCATAGTCAACAGACAGCTCAAAAATATGTCTTTTGCAGAGTTTATAGATAATCATTTTTCCCCTCATTACATGATGAAAAATAAGTCTTTTGAGAAGGAAAAGCGGCGTTTCAAGATCGTCAGGGAATATCTCGGCAGCATACCGATTAAAAATCTCAGTGAGTTTGACATAGACCAGTTTTTCAAATACCTGTTTGCTGAAAGGAAAATCTCTAAAAGCACTATTAACAGGTATATTGCAACGGTTAAGCGGATGTTGAATTATGCTGTGGAGCTTAATATCATTGCGGTGAATCCGGCAAAACATCTGAGGCAGATGTTTGTCGATAACATCAGGGTGAAGTGCCTCACTGAAGAGCAGATTGAGAAGCTTTTGGAAGCATCAAAAGAGAACCGTAATAAAAAGCTCTATTACATTATCCAGATTGCCCTGCGGACAGGAATGAGGCTTTCTGAGATACTGTCTCTGAAGGCTTCAGATATTCATCTCACCGAAAGATACATTTTTGTGAATCAGACAAACACCAAAAACAGCAAGCAGAGGCATATCCCAATAAACGACACTCTGTATGATTGCTTTATTGAATTTTTTAATAAATATAATCTTCAGGATGATGAGGATTTATTTGAAATGAAAAGCATCAAGGAAGCGTACAGTTCTACACTTGAAAAATCTGGAATTGAAAATTTCACTTTCCATGATTTAAGGCACACCTTCGCAAGCAGGCTTGTCTTAAACAGTGTTGACCTCTATACTGTGTCAGAACTTCTCGGTCACAGTGATTTGAGTGTTACAAGGCGATATGCCCACCTGAATCAGCCGCACCTTCGGGAAGCCGTGGCGAAGGTATAAACAATTATAGAGTTAACTCATATTTAGGATCCCCGATGAGATTGACAGCTGACAGTGAAATCAGAAATATTGGTCGAAGATAGAATTTATAGATTTTTGCTAAACATTTCTGAAAGTAGCCATGTTGCAATATATCACATTTAAATGATTATTGAAGCATATGTGGCAATATGCTAAAAATATAAGAAGTGTGAATATGTTGTTTTTTATCAATTGTGGGTTTTTTATAGAAAATTGATTAAATGTTTTCCGAGGGACTTATGAACAATTTTAGCAGAGGTTCAGAATGGCGTAAGTGGGATTTACATATTCATACGCCTAAATCAATATGCCACCATTATGGTGGTGACACTGATGACGTTTGGGAGAAATTTATTAGTGATTTGGAGAAACTTCCTTCTGAATTCGCTGTTTTAGGCATTAATGATTATCTATTTCTTGATGGGTATGAAAGATTAACAAACGAACAAAAAAATAATAATAGATTAAAAGGAAGAAAGTTACTTCCTGTTTTAGAGTTTAGAATTGAAAAATTTGCAGGTGTACAATTTGAAAACCTTAAGCGAATTAATTTGCATGTTATTTTTTCAGATGAGCTAAGTTTAGAAACTATAAAAAGTCATTTTCTTAATACACTTGAGCAAAGTTATAAGTTGGATTCAGGCAGGAGTTGGACAAGAGCAATAACAAGGGAAAGTGTTGCTGAACTGGGCAAAGAAATAAAATCTACTGTTCCCGCAGGAGAATTACAAAAGTATAAGACTGACATTGTAGAAGGTTTTAATAATCTCAGTCTTGATGAAAAAAGGATTTTCGATTCGCTAAAAAAAGACTGCTTTAATAATAAGTATTTGATTGCAATAGGTAAAACAGAGTGGGATTCGTTAAAATGGACGGATTCTTCTATTTCAACCAAAAAAACTATTATTAATAGTGCAGATTTAATTTTTACATCTTCTGATTCTATTGAAATATTTAAAAATGCAAAAGCAAAACTGATTGAGAATGGTGTTAAGTCCGACTTGCTTGATTGCAGTGATGCACATCATTTTTCTTATTCCAGTGATAAAGATAGGATTGGCAATTGTTTTACATGGATTAAGGCAGATCCCACATTTGATGGACTTAGACAGGCTCTTAACGAATTTAATGACAGAGTCTTTATTGGTGAGATTCCAGAGTTGTTTTTAAGAATAAATCACAAACGTACAAAATACATTAAAAATATTAAAATTAATTCTGTCGAAACATATTCAGATAAGCAAGGACAGTGGTTTAAAAACATAGATATTCCTATAAATAGCGAGCTTGTGTCTATAATTGGAAATAAAGGCAGTGGTAAAAGCGCATTGGCAGATATAATCGCATTATGTGGGAATTACAAAGATCATGATTCGTTCTCGTTTTTACATAAAGAGCGATTTAAAAAAGAAAAGTTAGCTGAAAATTTTAGAGCAACTTTACTATGGGAAAGCGAGGACAGACTTACAAAAAATTTGCAAGAGACTAATTCAAATACTGAAGTTGAAATAGTTAAATACATTCCTCAAAAAAAGTTTGAGAATTTAACTAATGAAATAAAAAGTGTTGAGGCATTTCAGAAGGAAATTGAAAAAGTGGTGTTTGCGCATTTTGATGATTCTGAAAAAATGAAACTTGAAACTTTTCAAGATTATATTGATTCACATAAAAAAACTATTGAACTTGAAATAGATATGTTAGTGGGTGAGCTGAAAAAGATTAATGACAGAGTTATTTCATTAGAGAACATGCAAACAAAAGAATACAGAGCTGGAATAGAGAAAAGGCTTGAATTAAAGCAAAAAGATTATGATGCTTTAATTCCTCCTGTAGCAGTTATCGATCCAAATAGTGACCCAGCAAAAAAAATAGTCAATGGTGCAAAGCTCAGAGAAATTGATGATTTAGCTCATAGTATTGAACTGCTTGAACAAAATCTTTCCAATATCCGTTTAGAAAAAAATAACCATTTGGTTGATATTCAGCAGCTTGGTAATTTTAAGAAAGAAGTTGAAATTAAAGTTCAAGAGCTTGATAAGTTACTTGAAAATAAAAAGGATATTCTTGAATCATTTGATTTAAATATTTCAGAGATAGTGTCACTGAATATTGATTATAGCAAACTGGACACAATAATGACTGTGAAAAAATTGCTGATTTCCAATATTGATAAACAGCTTTCCGTTAATGAAGGAGATAGCTCCATTGCGAATCAAATAATCATTCAAAAGAATGAACTCCAAAATATAAGAGCAGCGTTAAATTCAGAACAAATACAATACCAAAATTACTTAATTCAGAAAAAAGAGTGGGAAGACAATAGAAAACTCATTATGGGCGACAATGAGACACCTGATACAATTATGTATTTAAAAGACACAATTTCATATCTTGATGAAAAACTTGCAAATGAATTAAAGGAGGAGTTTAAGAAGAGGATATTAAAAACAAGAGAAATTTTTAAGAATAAAAACGAAATTATAAAACTATATAAGAAGATAAAAGAAAAAGTGGATACCGTTATTGAAGAAAACCGAGATGTGTTGCAAAGCTATGGTATTAATATTGATGCTTCTTTCGTTCCCCAAAATACTTTTCAAAGTAAATTTTTTAGCTTTATTAATCAAAAACGTGCCGGTACATTTTATACTGTTGAAGGATCAATAGAAAATCTTAATACACTTTGCGACGAGATTGATTTTAACAATGAAAATTCAATTATTCTTTTTCTTGAAAATATAATAAAAGCTTTTAACGTGGATTTGAAGAAGGATGTAGAACATTTTATCGGAGATCAAGTAAACGATAGGGCAGGATTGTATAAATACTTATTTAGCTTAGATTTTTTAGATTATAATTACCAGTTGAAACAAGGTGGCAAGCAGCTTCAGCAACTTTCTCCTGGTGAGCGTGGCGCATTATTATTGGTATTTTATTTACTCCTTGATAAGAGTGATATTCCTCTCATGATAGACCAACCAGAAGATAATCTTGATAATCAAAGTGTAGCAAAAGTATTAGTACCTTTTATAAAAAAAGCAAAGAAGAAACGGCAAATTATAATGGTTACACACAATCCTAATCTTGCTGTAGTTGCTGATTCAGAGCAAGTTATTTATGTGAACATTGAAAAAGAAAATAATAATAAATTTGCTGTCATCTCAGGAAGTATTGAAAATAAAGAAATTAATGAAAAGATTGTTCAAGTACTAGAAGGCACGATGCCAGCATTTAATAAAAGAAAAGAAAAATATTACTATGAATGAGTGGTTGCACGTTAACGACTACTAAATATTCTTTTTCGTAATAAAAAATGAACGTTTTGAAACCGTTAGACAAGAAAACACAATACTGTTATCTTATTTGTAAATATTTTACTTATTTGGTGCATTATTCATGACAAAACAGGTTAAGTCCAAGCAGCGGGTGGCGGATCATGGGGAGGTGTTTACTTCGGAACGTGAGGTAAATGCCATGCTTGATTTGGTGAAGCAGGAAACGGAGCGTATTGACAGCCGTTTTTTAGAGCCTGCCTGCGGTAATGGGAATTTTTTGGCTGAGATTCTGAGGCGAAAGCTGGCTGTCGTCAGGCAGCGTTATGGCAAGAATGCGTCAGATTATGAGAAATTTGCTGTTGTTGCCGTAACAAGCTTATACGGTATCGATCTTCTGCCTGATAATATAGAAGAATGCCGTGAGAGATTATTTAGTATCTTTGATGTTGAATACTCTGCTGTTTGCAAAGGAACTGCAAGTGATGAATGCAGAGAGGCTGTTAAATATATCTTGAAGCATAATATCATCTGCGGTGATGCTCTTACATTGAAAACATTAGAAGATTCACCTATAACCTTTTCTGAATGGTCTCTTGTCTCTGGTTCTCTTATGCAACGCCGTGATTTTTATTTGGATCAGATGCTTGAGGGGCATGAGACACAGATATCTGTTTTCTTGAACGAGTGGGAGTATGACGAGGAAATAAAGGCGTACATCCCCAAGCCGATAAAAGAGTACCCGTTGACTGATTATAAAAAGGTACAGCAGTATGATGAATGAAGTCGGTTATAATCCTGATGTATTAAACTGCTTAGCGAATTTATCGAACGATGAGGTTTTCACTCCGCCTGAGCTTGTTAATAAGATGCTTGATATGCTGCCTGAAAGCATATGGCAGGATAAAAATGCAAGATTTCTTGATCCTGCTTGCAAATCAGGTGTGTTTCTCAGAGAGATAGCGAAAAGGTTGATAGATGGCTTAGAAAAGGATTTCCCTGATCTGCAAAAAAGACTCGATCATATATACCACAACCAGCTCTATGGTATCTCAATTACGGAACTCACATCATTGCTCTCTCGCCGCAGTCTATACTGCTCAAAATATCCTAATAAAAAATATTCTGTTTCAAAATTCAGTGATGAACAGGGGAACGTGCGTTTCAAGCGTATTGAGCATACTTGGGAAAACGGAAAATGTAAGTTTTGCGGAGCATCTCAAAGTGAATATGATCGTGGCAAGGAGCTGGAAACACATGCTTATGAATTTATACATATAAGAAATCCTGAGGAGATATTCAATATGAAGTTTGATGTTATTATCGGGAACCCGCCATATCAGTTGAGTGATGGAGGAGCGCAAGCAAGTGCTATCCCCATCTATCATAAGTTTGTCGAGCAGGCTCAAAAGTTATCCCCTAAGCATTTGGTCATGATTATGCCTTCACGTTGGTTTACTGGTGGACGTGGTTTAGATTCTTTTCGTGCACAAATGTTACATGATGATCGTATAAGAGTATTGAATGATTTCGTTAATGCGTCAGATTGTTTTCCTGGTGTCGAAATCAAAGGAGGCGTATGCTATTTTCTTTGGAGCAGAGATACTCACGGTGATTGTGAAATTTATACTCATCATAATAATATAACGACAAAATCTATACGCCCTCTTTTAGAAGAGGGTATGGAAATGTTTATTAGACATTCAGAGCAAATTTCAATATTCCATAAAGTTAAAACACAAAATGAACAGCCGTTTATTGATATTGTAAGTGCTAATGATCCTTTTGGGTTTGATGTTCGTGAGAAAAATAGTTTTAAAAGAATTAGAGCTCCTTTTGAACTAACCGAATTCTCTGGTAGTGTTCGATATTATTATAACGGCTGGAGAAAAGAAGGTATCGGATATGTTGATAAAAAATACATAAGAAAGGGGCAAGAACTAGTAAATTCATACAAAGTATTTGTGCCACGTGTGTGGGGTACAGGGGATCCGGCAACTGATAGAGTGAATCCTTTTATTGTTGAACCTAATTCTTGTAGTACTGAAACATATCTCGCTATTGGTCCACTAAAATGTCGAGAGGAAGCTGAGAATCTGGTTTCATATATTAATACAAAATTCTTTCATTTCATGATAAGCCTTGTAAAAAATACACAACAAGCAATGCAAAAAGTATATTCCTTTGTTCCCATGCAGGACTTCTCAAAATCGTGGACAGATAAAGAACTCTATGAAAAATACGGATTAACCGCAGAGGAAATTGAGTTTATTGAATCTATGATAAAGCCGATGGAGCTTGATAATGGCTGAAGAGCGTTTTTTTCGGGTTCGTCCTTTCGCTAATCCGACAATTTACGCCTATGAGGATAAATTTCACCCTGACCGTAAAGGTTTGCTGAAAGTCGGCTATACCGAAAAAGGTGCTTCCGAACGTGTAGCACAACAGTATGATGCAACTATTAAGCCCGGTGAAAAGCAATATAGAATAGTTTTTTCAGAATCTGCCATTCGTCCTGACGGTTCAACATTTACTGATCACGATATTCACCGTGTGCTGGCAAGAAAGGGCATTATCCGAATCGAGGGCGAGTGGTTTCGGTGTACTGTTGCTGATGTTCAGGCTGCTTATCTGGCGGTTAAAAACAACGAAGCAAACATAGAAAACCGCACATGCGCCTTCCCCATGCGTCCTGAGCAGGAAGAGGCGGTAAACAGAACCATCAGTTACTTTGAAAAAATGAATAAAGAATATCCTCAAAGTATTCCCAAATTCCTTTGGAATGCAAAAATGCGGTTTGGCAAAACCTTTGCCTCGTATCAGCTTGCCCGCCGAATGAACTTCACTAAAGTGTTAGTTTTGACATTTAAGCCCGCAGTTGAAAGCTCATGGCGGGAAGACCTACTTACTCATATGGATTTTGAGGGCTGGCAGTTCATAAGCCCTAATAACGGAATGAGGTATGAAGACGCAGATATTTCTAAGCCTATCGTTTGCTTTGGCTCTTTTCAGGATTATTTAGGCAGAAATGATTCCGGCGGAATAAAAGTAAAAAATGAATGGGTACATACCACCAACTGGGATTTGGTGATTTTTGATGAATATCACTTCGGCGCATGGCGTGACAGCGTAAAGAAGCTGTTTGAAGAGGATGATGAATCTTATTATGCTCTTGATATAGAAAAATATAAAAAGGAAGAAGCAGACAACGCTTACAATGAAACATTCCTGCCTATAACCACATCATATTACCTATTTCTTTCGGGAACACCCTTTCGAGCCTTGAACTCCGGTGAATTTATAGAAGACCAGATCTACAACTGGACATATAGCGATGAACAGCAGGCAAAGCAGAACTGGGGCGAGAAACCCGATAACCCGTATGCTTCTTTGCCTCAGATGGTTATGTTGACTTATAAATTGCCTGACAGTATCAGAAATATCGCTATGCAAGGCGAATTTAATGAATTTGACCTTAACGAATTCTTTTCCGCCACGGGCAGAGAAGAGATGGCTATATTCAAATACAAGGACTATGTTCAGAAGTGGCTGGATCTTATACGTGGCTCATATTTAGCAACCACTGTAGACGATCTTAAGCTGGGGGCAAAGAAGCCGCCTTTACCATATTCTGATGCCAGACTACTTGGTATTTTGACGCATACATTATGGTTTTTGCCTGATGTTGCTTCATGTTATGCGATGAAGAATCTCTTAGATGAAAAGCAAAACTCCTTTTATCATGATTATAAAGTTATAGTGAGTGCCGGAACAAAGGCAGGAATAGGCGTGAACGCACTAGAACCTGTCCGCCGTGCTATGGGTGACCCGCTTAAAACTAAAACAATAACACTTTCCTGCGGCAAACTCACTACAGGTGTAACTGTTAAGCCGTGGAGCGGTATTCTTATGCTTCGTAATCTTTCCAGTCCTGAAACATATTTTCAGTCTGCGTTCCGTGTTCAAAGCCCGTGGGTGATTGATTCAGAAGATGGGAAAAAAGAAATTTTGAAGCATGTTTGCTATGTTTTTGACTTTGCTCTGGATCGTGCTTTGAGGCAAATATCTGATTATAGTTGCAGATTAAACATCAAAGAGGGGAATCCAGAGAAAAAAGTTGAGGAGTTTATCAGTTTTCTTCCTGTACTCGCCTATGATGGCAGCAGCATGAGAGAGGTTGACGCAGGAGAAATTCTCCAGATTGCAATGTCAGGCACGTCAGCAACTCTGCTTGCCAGACGTTGGGAAAGTGCGTTGCTCGTTAATGTTGATAATGACACTCTGTCCCGCCTGATTGCAAATGATGAAGCTATGAAAGCTCTTATGAAAATTGAGGGATTCAGGAGCTTGAATGCGGATATTGAAACTATTATCAATAAATCGGAAGCGGTTAAGAAAGCCAGAAAAGAAGGCAAAGAGCTTTCTCTAAAAGAAAAGCAGGCTCTGACGGAGGAGGAAAAAGAATATAAGTCCAAACGTAAGCAGATTCAGGAAAAGCTGATAAAATTTGCTACGAGAATTCCAGTCTTTATGTATCTGAGTGATTACAGGGAATATTGCCTGAAGGATGTTATAAGGCAGTTGGAGCCTGAGCTTTTCAGAAAAGTTACAGGGCTTGACCTTGTGGACTTTGAGCTTTTGATCTCCCTCGGTGTGTTCAACTCAGCATTAATGAATGACGCAATTTATAAATTTAAACGATACGAAGACGCAAGCTTGACATACACAGGGATAAATAAACACAAAGATGAAAATGTAGGACTTTTTGATACTGTCATAAGCAACGATGATTATCAAAAACATACTCCTAATATCCAAGTTCAGACAAAAGAACCTGAAGCTGAAAGGCAAGTAGCGAAGATTGACATATCGAAGGTGAGAGTTGGCACAAATGTATCCCACAGCAAATTTGGTAATGGCAGGGTTACTGAACTGTATGGCAATAGAATTACTATCTCTTTTAATTCCGATGGTAAAAAAGCAGAGAAAAAGTTTGTCTTTCCTGAGGCTTTTGAAAAAGGGTTTTTAAAATTGTAAGGATAATGAAAAGTACTCTTGAATAAGTCGAGAATATAAGTAAGTAATTTGGAGAATAAAATGTCAAAGACTGAAACTGGCTTGATGACATTTGAAGAAGCTTTAAAAGCAACAGAAGGGCAAAGGCGCAGCTTATTAATGGGTAATGGCTTTAGCATCGCTTATAGTAGCAAGATTTTTAACTACAGGGCTTTATTTGATTCTGCTGATTTTTCAGAAAGAAAAGAGCTCAAGAAACTTTTTGAAGTAATAAACACCACTGATTTTGAGTTAGTTATCAAAACTCTTCTCGATTCGATAAGTGTTGTTCGTGCGTTCTTTCCCAAAAAAAAAGACGATATAAAAACTTATTCTGATAGTGCAGAATGGCTCAAAAAGCAACTTGTTGAAGTGCTCACAAAGAATCACCCTAATAAATCAGTTTCGGTAGATGATTTAAAATATTCATCTTGTAAATTTTTTTTAGAGCATTTCGTAAGATTTTATACCTTGAACTATGATCTTTTGCTTTATTGGACTTTCATGAAATTTTCTCAAGAACTGAAGCCGCAAGATGGATTTGGTGGTTCTGACGATGATGACTGTGTTTACTGGACAGGTTCTCATGAAAGTAATGTACATTATTTACACGGAGCTTTACATCTTTTTGATGATGGGAGTAGGATAAGAAAGATAACTTTTAATAGAACTGGTATAGCTTTGCGTGACCAAATAGAGCAGTCTCTTCAAAACAATGAATTCCCTATATTTGTTTCTGAAGGCACCAGTGAGCAGAAGTTAGAGAAAATAATACATAATGCCTATCTGCATAAATGTTTGAGAAGCTTAAAGAGCATTTCTCGCACTTTATTTATTTACGGTATGTCCTTTTCCGAAAATGACCAACACGTAATTAATGCGATCTTAGAAAGTAAAGTTACTGATATTTATGTTAGCATATATGGAAATAAAGATGATGAAAACAATAAGAAAATCATTGATAGAGTGTTTTTATTAGAAGAAGAAAGGAATACATACAACTCAAAATGCGGTGGAAGAAGTAAACTTAAGATCAATTTATATGATGCGGCATCAGCACATGTTTGGGATAGACATGATATACTCAAGCGGAGTTCTTGCTTTCAATCTAAGACAAGGAACCCTAATGCCAGATAGAAAGCTAATCCGCAACAGCACAGCAGAATTTTTGATATTCACCGGACAATCAGGCGAACAGAGCATTGAAGCCAGATATGAGGATGAAACAATATGGCTGTCGCAGAAACTGATGGGACAGCTTTTTGATGTGGGGATCAACACCATAAACTATCATCTCAAAGAGATTTTTGAGAGTGGAGAAATCAGCCCTGAAGCAACTGTTCGAAAATTTCGAATAGTTCAAACAGAAGGCAGCAGAAACGTTGCCAGACAAGTTGAATTTTATAACCTTGATGCAATAATCTCTGTCGGCTACAGGGTAAATTCTGTTCGGGCTACGCAGTTCCGCCAATGGGCAACGGGCGTTCTGAAAGAATTTGCCATAAAGGGCTATGTCCTTGATAAAAAACGACTGGAAAACGGCAGCTTTCTGGGGGAAGATTACTTTGAGCGTCTGCTTGAGGAAATCAGGGAAATACGCCTTAGTGAGAGGCGCTTTTACCAGAAAATGACCGATATATACGCAACCAGCGTTGATTACAACAAAGACGCACCCACCACCAAAACCTTTTTCGCAAAGGTGCAGAATAAGCTTCATTACGCAGTGCACGGCAGCACGGCGGCGGAATTAATCATGAACAGGGCAGACAGCACCAAAGAACACATGGGGCTGACCACTTGGGAAAAAGCACCTGACGGAAAAATAGTCAAATCTGATGTATCGACAGCAAAAAACTATCTCACCAAAGACGAACTTCAGTCACTGGGCAGAATCGTGAACGCCTATCTTGACTTGGCAGAGGAAAGAGCGAGGCGCAAAATTCCCATGACAATGGAAGACTGGGCAAAGCGGCTAGATATGTTTTTGGAGTTTGACGACCGTGCAGTCTTGCAGGATTCGGGAAAGATAACCGCTCAGATTGCCAAAGAACACGCCGAAAGTGAATTTGAAAAATACCGCATTATTCAGGATCGCTTATTCGAGAGCGATTTTGACAGGATGCTCAAAAGGATAGAAAACAAGGAGGAGTGATGAGCGTACCATCATATGACAAAATAATGTATCCGCTGTTAAAACTTATTGAAGACAGGCAGGAACATACCGTCAAAGAACTCCTGCCGGAACTCTCCGCATATTTTTCTCTGTCTGAAGCCGACTTGACTCTTACTCTCCCAAGCAATAAAATTCCGATTTTTTACCACAGAGCGCAATGGGCAAAGACATATCTCTCAAAAGCGAAGCTGATTGAAGTTACCAGAAGAGGATACTTCAGGATAACTGACCGAGGCATAAGAACCCTTAAAGAGCAGAAGGGATATATCAGCAAAGAATATCTGATGAAATTTTCTGAGTTTGCCGAATTTGTTTCACCTTCAAAAAAGAATGATGTCCAGGAGATTGGAGAAGATGACGCATCCTTCACACCTTCGGAGCAGTTCCAGAGCGCATATAAGGATTTGAAAAACACACTCATTTCCGACATTCAGGAGCAGATTTCAAAATGTACTCCATCATTCTTTGAGCAGCTTGTTGTTGATGTCCTATTGGGGCTTGGCTACGGCGGCTCTGTGGAAGATGCCGGACGTGCAATCGGACGCTCCGGTGATGAAGGCATAGACGGAATTATCAAGGAAGACATTCTTGGTTTGGACGAAATTTATATTCAGGCAAAAAAATGGGAAGGTAAGGTGGGGAGACCTGAAATCCAGAAGTTTGCCGGAGCATTGCTTGGCAAAAAAGCGCACAAGGGAGTGTTTATAACTACTTCAGAGTTCAGTGCAGAGGCTGTCAGATATGCCGAAAATCTTGAAAGAAAAGTCGTCCTCATTGACGGGCGCAAACTGGCGGAGTTGATGGTAAAGCATAATATAGGTGTATCGGTGAAGGATACATACGAAATCAAAGAAATCGATACGGATTACTTTAACGAAAATATGTTGTGATACTATTTGAATAGAACTGTATTCATAGAGGTTTAGGGCATTTCTGCCCTAAACCGAATGTTTTTGTTAGAATTTCTCTATCTCAACAGCTCCCTTTCCTTCCCGTGCTTTTAGGTTCAATTCGCTCAGAATTTCCCTGCATTCCAGAAAGATGTTGTCCAGAGACAAATCCGGACGCATGAGGAAGCTGGGCTGAAGCTCCATGTATGATTTAGGCTTCAGGCTAGTTACGCTGCCGGAAAAGTTAGGGAAGCGGACAAAGCATTTTAAATCAGGCAGCTGCATTATTTCTGAGGAAATCATCAGCGGCTCTTTGACTCTCTGTTTGTTCAGGGAGAGAGCGTTTCTTTCATCGGCAGATCCGACCGTAAAGCCGGAATATGGAGTTTTATATTCCCTGTCGCCTATTTTCCTGCTGAGGAAATCCGCCGTGTCAGGGTCGTTTACCCCGAAAATGACATTTGTGCTGCAAGCATTGATTATACTGCTTCTCAACTCTTTGCCGTAAATATTGTCTATCTGACCAATATCCTGAATGCCGAGAAACACCGCACCGCCTTTACTTCGTGAGAGATTCAGCAGTTCAATAATCTTCTGCATTTTCTGGAGCGTGCCGAATTCATCAATCATCAGGAAAAGCCTGTTGGCTGTGTTCTCCGGCTGTGCTAGCAGGTTTCTGGCGATAGTGTCTATAAACACAGTCAGAATAGGGCGCAGTGTCTCCTTCAGCTCTGCATAGTTGGATATGAAGAGTATCCCCGAACCGTTTTTTATCCAGTCACCGATGCTGAAACCGTTCTCGCTGTCCTGCATATACTCAAAGATCTTTGAATACAGGTGCAGGGTTGACATAACAGAGCCTGTCTGCTTATTTGCCGGATCAGCGATGTGTATTGCTCCGGCAGTTCCGCCTTTGGTATTTTTGAGAATTTCAGAAAGTTCTTCAGGAGCTTTGCTGATAATCTCCCAAAGAGCGGCATAACTTTTCCTGTTTGTGCTGTAAAGATAGCTGAATGCCCCGTTGAGCACATCTCTGGCGGCAAGATTGAAGAAAGGCTGCGAAGTGTGTGGAAGCTCCGGTATCAGCGATGATGTCATGGATATTATATCCATCGGAGTGTGCATATCAGCAAAAATATTCCAACTGACAGAGCGGCTGTCCAGTGGATTGAACAGCAAATCTTTTTCCGGATCATAAAATCTGCTGACATAATCACCTTTGAAGTCATAGATGACCGCCTTATCGCCTCTGGCTCTTATTTGCTCAATCAGTGCGCTGGTCAGAACAGTTTTGCCAGTACCGGGGCGGCCGACTATGAAGCAATGCTTGTTTTCGGCGGAAACGGGCATGTTGACTTCACCGATTTTCAAATAGCACTTTTCCTTCTTTGTCAGTTTATTAAGCTGTTTTGGCGTGAGTATTTCAGTTCCCCTCCTGAAATCCTCAGCGGAATGCTCATTTGCCTTCTTTTTAAAGAACCATATTGCCGGAAAATAGCCCAGATAAACCAGCAAAGACCTGACAGCAAATGTCTTCAGCATGTTTATATGCTCCGTGCCTATTTCATAGAATATTTCGTAATATCTTGCTGCTGTCACTTTGAGTATTTCACCTTCATGGACAATGTTAAACGGGTATTTGGGAAGAAAATGCGCCCAAAATGCTGATGCCGCCCATTTTGCTAAAATTTTAATTTCTTCCGCATCATATTTCAGCAGAATATATGCGGCTATAAATCCCAGATAAATAGCCGTCAGGGCTAAAAGTATGAACAGCCTCATTCTCAGTGACATTTTCAGGTTATATTTCCAAGCCTCAAACCCTGTATATGTTTTACCATTTGACATAATTATCTCCTAATTCTCAAAGACTGCTTTGATTTCTTTAGCTGCATGAGGGTTTGAACCTGCAAGAAGATATAGAGCCTTTTTCAGCTTATTCATATCTTCCCACTCATTGCGCCCATGCCTGTTCAGCAGAATTGACAAGCCTTTATTGATATTCACCATTTCATCAGTAAGTCTTCTGACGGCGTCATTATCGCCGTTTCCGGCTCCAAGCTCAGACTCAATCTTCTTCATAAATTCAATTAGTCTGGCTTCAAATGCCTTCTGTTTTCCGATGCTTCGGATCAGCTCTCTCATAGCTTCGCTGACGGTCATATTTCTTGACTCAGCAAAGTCTTTCAGAGCAGCAAAATCCTGAAAGGAAATTCTGAAAGTGACATTTTTCATCGTATGTCCTCCGTATTGTTTTTGTTGTGCGTTATTAGTGCATTGTCTGGCCAGACTTTCAGCTTATTAAGCGCATCTTCTGCAATGCATTCCGCATGGCAGAACTCTCTATATAAATCTTTAATGTATCAGCATTTATCCTAACTTCTCAATGCAACATGGTTGCGTGGAGTATCCCCCTTATCCGAGTCAGATTTCCATCTGAGCGGTGTTTTCATGTGCTTGCGATTTGTCGTTATCCAGCATTTTGTGGAGTGAGTGTTCGTTCTCATGAAGCTCCGCACGTTCGGCGAGCTTATCAGCATTGTCGGTGTATATGCGGATGTCGTCTTTGGCTCTGGTCATGGCAACGTAGAAGCCTTCTGTATTAATCATCCTGTCGTTGCCCTCTGTGATGTACTGAACCGTATCGCAGGTCTGCCCCTGCGCCTTATGGACGGTCAGCGCATATCCGTGATCCAAATAGTTGTATGTTTCAGGTTTGAAGCTGATGCTTTCGCAGCTGTCCTTCGTGACGGTGAGTATACCGTTTTCAAAGCTGTCAATGCGGCCTGTCTGACCGTTTTTTACGCCCAGAAGATGGTCATTCTTTTCAAAGACTATTCTGTCTCCGGCGGCGAACTCCTTTGTCTGCTCGCTGAAGGCGGAAATGCTCTGTCCGTGTTCATGCAAATCTATTTCGGCATTGAATCCTTTTGAGTTGGTAAGGCTTAAGGAATTATTTTCATGGTCAATAGATGCAATTTTCCATTCGGAACCGGCTCTGAGGTTTTCTGTTGAAGAATTGATAAAGACAGGCTGTCCTTCCTGATAGCTGTGAGAGCTGAATTTGTCAGTCCTGTTGATATTTAACTGTTCTCTGACATTCAGCTCAAAGTGCTGCGCATCAGGCGGCAATATTTCATTTCTGATTTGTGAGTTAAGAATATCTTTGATCTCGTTTCTGTGGGTGATGAGAAGGGGATATTTGCCTTCCTCAGTGCTTTTTATGTAGTCCTCCGCAGCTTTTTCGATAGCTTTGCTGAAGGAAGCGTCTTCATATATTTTTGAAGCCGATTTCAGAGAGTCGATTACATCCTTTATTCCTTCATCATTCAACCCTTCGGCATATTGCTTAACATATTCAACTGCCTGCTGGGCTATTTCTGTCTTCTGGCGCATATTTTCCGTCATAACAGCGTCTGCGCCGAACCGCTCAACGGCATCTTTAAAAATCTGCCCCGCCTGCACTGGCTGAAGCTGTTTTGTATCGCCGATAAAGACGATCTTAGCATCAGTCGCTTCGGCTAAGTTAATAATGCTGCTGAACTGTTTGGAGCTTATCATGGACGCTTCATCCACAATCAAAAGGGTGTCTTTTGTTGTGATATGCGCATCAGAGTTGTTCAAAAGGCTGTGAAGAGTATGCGCCTTAATTTTGCCTGACGTTTTGGATTCTATTTCGGCAGCGGCTTTTCCTGTGTAACCTGCACCTATTATATTCGTTGATGGCGATTCCTCACGCAGAATGTCAGCAAGCTTTTCCAGAGCAAAGGTTTTTCCCGTTCCTGCATCACCCTGAACGAAAATGAATTGTTTATCTGAAGTGAGAACACTTTTAATCAGGTCATTTTGGCCGCTGGTCAGAGAGCTGTTTCCCAGATATTTATCAATAACGGTTTGACCGGACAGGGGCTGTTGGTGTTGTTGATTTCCCAGCCTGTTCATGATCGTTCTTTCAAGCTCAAGGACTTCCGATGTGGTATATAGTTGGGTTTCAAGACTGATGGATTTCGTGCCGATTCGGGTATTTACTGCTCCGACAGATACAATCACATTTTCAGACTGCATTTTTCTGAATTCTTTGTTAAAGTCATCAATGGTTTTAGTGCCTATATTGAGCTTCAGGTATTCAAGGGCAAGTTGATCTTTGCTGAAAAGCGATTGGGATTCGGTAACCAATACCGCAGCCTTCTCCAAATCAAAATCCTTAAAGTGCTGCTGCTCCTTCCTATTGGTGTGTTCGATTATCAAGTCTTTGGAAACTCTCGATTCCCAGTTTTTATGGAGTTCCTCGGCTGTTACCTGATGATCTTTTGAATCTCTGCTCGCTAGCCTTGCGATGTCCACCAGCTCTTCATGGGAGGCATTGGGGTATTGCTGCTTCAGCGTTTCAAGATTGTCTGTAAGATATTTAGTAACTTCTTCTGAACGTTTGGAAAACTCCTTTATCCATTCATCTTTGTATCCGGCTATTTCAAATGAACCGTTTTTGCGTTCAATGGAGTAGCCTGCCTCCATAAGATAATGTGCCAGATAGTTCTGATAGACCTGATTAATGTTGTTTTGTTGCAGGAATAATGATTCGTTAGTGATTGCCCGCCAGCCGTCATTAGTATGCGTCATATTTGCCACAACAACATGGGTATGCAGCTGCGGGTCGTTTGCTCTTGATGTGGAGTGATGGAAAGCGGCAGCAACTATATTGCCGGATTTCTCGTATGTTGTCTGCCCGTCTTCTGTGGAGCGGTATGTGACAATAGATTCCATATATGTTACCGCTTCTTTTACAGCCTTGTTGTGGGCTTCGGTAACCCCTCTTTCCTGAAGATAGATGCCATGTATAGAAACAGATTTCGGAGCGGAGAAAACAAAATCCATCCCCGCACGGTGCTGGCTGTTTACTCCACGCTGAATAAGCTCTTCTTTGCTCATCGGGTGCAGTCCATGAAGTATATTTGCAAACTCCTGTTTTCTGATTTCGCCGCTTAATTTCAGGATCTTGCTGCTTCTGCCCAGCCATTCTGAGTTGCTTCTTTCATCTTTTGAGAAGATAGGATCGTCCTCATAGTAATAGTTGATTGCATTAGCAACGGATACCGGACGCATGAGGCTCATTGGTGTCTCCTCACATTGACTTTTTTTCCTTCTAACCATTTCTCAAGATCATTAGGATCGAACAGAAGCTTTCCGCCTAGTTTGATATGCGGAATCTGTTGCATGTGCGTCATCTGATAGATTGTTGCCTTTTTGATTTTCAGGAATTCTGCCGTTTCATCGATGTCTAAATATTTTTGCATATTTTTCTCCTTATTTTTCTTGTCTTTATCAGAAATAATTAATAAAAATAACATAGTTACTTTCTTATGCAAAAAGGAGGCAAGTACATCATGACTAAAAGGAAAAAAAGTGAGTGTAGTTTTTCTGAATATGAAAAAACGACAATTATCAAATACCTTATTTCATTTAAATCTTTTGTTACTGAAAAACATCCTGAAGCTGTTGTCGCCTTGGCGAGGATAAGTAAACTTATTGATATATATGAAAAATCAGGTAATATTGTAAGGGTGTCTCAGAAGATGTTTTATGATACAGTAAAATCTTCAGCCATAAATAATAAAGAATATGATGAACCTAAATCTGGAAACCCTTCCAATGCTGTCACCAGAGGATTTGCAATCATTTCATCATATATCGATGAGTTCAATAAATTCTATGAAGCTTCCAATGAATATCAAATTGTTTTAGATGGTCTTATTGTCTCTATAAAACCAAATAGAAAATCGATCTCTTCATTAAATACTAGTTCTCAAAAAGAATTAGGATGTGAGTCATTTTTGAATAAAAGAGATGTAAATAATTTTATTAATAATTTTTTGCTTGCGTTAAAATATGTAGTTATTAATCCATCTAAACTTCATAAGTTGCATGTTTCAAATAAACAATGGCATGCCAACTTGATATTACTGTTTTTGGTTTTATCTTCAATTTTTATAGTATCTCTTATAACCAATTTTGCTCATTTATTTATGGCATCTGAGCAAGAAATAATTACAATGATATTATCAAGTGGATTTGCCCTATATATACATATGTTAGCCAGGTATTTGTTTCTAATGGTTCTCTTATGCATTCCCTTCAAATATTTCTTTAAATCAAAATTTAATCTTGGAATGCTTGGATTTGCAAACGTGCTATCTGCCTTTTTTGTTTCGATGGTTCTCATGCAATTTTACACCAGAGGTTTAGGAACTTTATCTGGAAGATTAAATGTATACGATTATTTAGCATTTTTTTTCGTTATGATATGTCTTGCTCACCATTATGTTACTTTAAAATCAGTTTTTAGGCTTAATAATTTTAAATTTTCAGTTGCGTATTCTATTTCGACAATTTGTTTAATATTAACAGTTTAATTGGTTGGTTACGATATTGTATAACTATGTTGTACGTCATCTATCTGTCATCATCGCCATTTATCCGTCAATGAGATAATAGGCTGTTGACTTAATGTATCATCCAATTAGCGGTCAATTACTGGCCAATTCGGCCAATTAGCGGCCGATTATTTTAAAGTATAATTGCTGCCTCGCCCAGTTCCTGAATGGAACAGTAAATCTTTGTCTGCTAGATTGCCAAGTTCTTCTGTGGCTGTTGTCTTGCCCACGTCATTCAGCTTCTGATACTCCGAATTGGTGATTGAGCCGTTTTCCTTTACATAGAGAACGGCTTTGATCTGCCGTTCGTTTAAGCCCATTTTTCGGAGCGAGGCTTCGTTGTATCTGTCTTTGAAGATGGTTATCTGAAAGCCGCCGAAGGCTTCACAGATTTCAGGTTCAGGCAAACCTGCGGATTTGCAGGTATCAATGATTTTCGGTATTCCTGTTCCCCATGCTTCAATGTAGCCTCCCTTCAGGCAGGCATCGGCAATGAGCCTGTTTCTCGGTCTGGAAGGGTGGTTCTGCTTTAGCATTTCAACGGTCAAGCCTTCCACAAGTGAGCCGTCATTCCAGATTTGCAGGCGGTCGTCATATATTTTAATCTGCGTCATGTTGCCCATGTAATCACGATGAATCAAGGCGTTCAAGATCGCTTCCCGAAGGGCAGGGAAGGGGTATTCAGGTGTTTCTATGCGGTTCACGCCCTCAAAGGATATGTTCTTTATTATGAATTTGGTTTCAATTATCTCAAAAACTCTTTTCTGTAAGCTGATTATGTTGCCTTCGATTATTTCATGGAACTTAGGGGAAATTTCTCCGCCGACAAACCGTCCGACTTTTACATATGTGTGGCGGTAGAACTTTTCGGGATTTTTGCCGAAAAGAATTATGGCGGCTCTTTTCAGTCTGCCGTTTTTGGTTAGGTTCAGCTTATCAAGCAGTTCATGAACAGACAGATTCTTTGCGTCAGGGATGCGCCCTGAGCGCTCTGCGTCATTGAGATACACGGCAACACTTTCATTGTCGATGTCATCAAAGGTGGCATCTTCTTCTATGACATCACCCCAAGACATGCCGGATTTGCAGAGCAGAAATTCAGTCAGGGCTTTGCCCACAACCTCTTTTGTGGTGCTTCCGGTGCGCTGGTAATATCTGCCGCTTAAAGAGATTGCCATTGAAGAAGGTCTGATATGTATTTCAAGAAAATGCTTACAGTCCTGCTCTTTCAGGCTGATTTCAGGGAATATGCCAAGCTTGCTTTGAATCTTATTCGGCAGATCGTCAGCAAGTTTTTTATAGTTACTAACGCCGACAACCTGTCCGTCATCATTAATACCGACATAAAGAACGCCGCCCTGTGCATTTGCAAAACTGCAAAGCTGTTTCAGATGGTCATCATTCCAGCTTTCTTTATATTCGGTATTCTGATTTTCAGGCATGGTTGCTCCGTCAATGATGTTTTATTGATTCTAATATCTATCGCTCTGTGAGTAAACAGGAATTGTTCCTGTAGTCATTCACTGACTACAGGCGTTAGAAAAAACGTTAGAAAAGTGTAAAAATGGGATTTTTATTTAGCGTGCTAAATCACGTAAGCAGTTGATAATAAAGAGTGCCGAAAGGGGGACTCGAACCCCCACGATGTTGCCACCGGCGGATTTTGAGTACGGCACATAACCTTAAAACAATCTTCTCCATAATTCTATTTTTTACTAAAAAGCCTAATGGATATGTGTTTATTTCTTTTATGCTTGCGCTCGTTTTTATATATTTCTATACTCTTTTCTATCTCTGTAAGTGTAAAACAAGTGTAAAAAGAGAAAAATTATGAAGTTAACAAAGACCAGTGCTTCTGGTGTTTATTACTACGAGTCAGAGTCAAAACGGTACAAAGGCAAACCTGACCGCTGTTTCTATATTAAATATTATAAGAACGGTAAGCAGAAGCAAGAGAAAGTAGGGTGGCTTTCGGACCAGTTTTCTGTCGCTGTTGCGGCAAGAATCAGGAGTAAAAAGTTGCTTGATGAAGCAACGGAGGAACAGAAGGCAATCACCATAAATGAAGCTATCTCCCGTTATTTGACATGGGCAGAGGCGGAAAAACCCGCATCATGGAATGATGATAAATTGCGCCTTCAGGTTTTCAAAAAAGATTATGGTGAGCAGCTGATAACAGCTATAACTCCGACTCACATCGAAGACTACATTTCAAAAATAAAGCTTAAAAAGGTTATTAAAGTAAATAAGCTGACCTCTGAAAAAGAGTCGGTGAATTTGTCTCCGGCTACTGTCAGACAATACCTACAGGTTGTTAAGCGGCTCTTTAATTATCTGGCTGATATAAAGATTTATAATGAAAACAACCCGGCGGGACGGATAAAACTCAGCACTCCGGACAATACTATCGTCGAGGCTCTGACTGCCGTTGAAGCTGCCGCCTTAGTCAAGGTGTGCAATGAGTACGCATTCAGGGACAACGGGGGAGAACTGATATTATTTGCCTTGTTTACCGGGTTGAGAGTCTCAAGTATTTTCAGAATGAAGTGGGATGATATAGATCGCGACAGATGTATGATCAGGCTCAAGAAAACCAAAAACAAGAAGGCAAAAACATTGTTGGTTCCGGAATCAGCTATCAGATTGTTAGACAGAATCCCTGTCAAAAGCGAATATGTGTTCCCCTCGCGTTATACAGAAGGACAGCGGCAGGACATAAGAACACTATGGGATAAAGCCAAGAAGCTCGCGGGGATTCGCCCTCATGTGCGTTTTCACGACCTGCGGCATACATATGCCACGTTTCTCGTGGAGTCCGGTGTTCAGATCGATGTAGTGAGCAAGATGCTCACACACAGCAGTATTCAGGTAACGCAGAAATACGCCCACGTGCGCGATCAGCGACTTCAACACGCCGCACAGCAAGCTAATATTATGTACACAGATAAACCGGCCAGGAAGCTCAAAGCAAAGTCGGCTGCCCGGCGCTTCAGGGCAACGATAACCGGCAACCGCCACCCCGATGAGGATTCATCAGATTAGGGCGCCGCTTGCTTATTAAGCCGTTGAGTCGGACGGAGTCGGATATCTGAGATAAGTTGTTCGTCATCGACGCGCATGGCGGCGCAACCTTCTTCCCATCAGAAAGCCTTTCTTGTGTTTGTCCCCCGAAGAAGTTTCGGGCGCTATGTTTTTTATTCCCGTTTACCTTTCTTCCGGCTCTGCTTGCGCGGTGGTGGTGTTGAAGGGAAGCTCGCGCGAAAAATACGAAAAAATAAAACACAACAGAGTTTTTAAACCGCAAGGGGGCGCGCTATTCTTGCCCACCTTTTTTTTATAGGTTCTCCCGGCGCAAAAGCCCTGTGCGCAGCGCTTAGTTCCCAAGGGGCATGTTTTTTTTGCAGAAAAAATGCAATGCAATGACTAAACTGTTTGTATATCAATGTTTTTATTAATTATGCGTGTTTCGTCTTCCATGGGAAGGATTGTGAAGGCGGTTCAAATTAACTCGTCTTGCCCTTGCGGAAGCAAGCTTTCTCGTTTTTATTAATGTTTTGTCAGGGTGTTTTACTCCAGAAAACGCGCTTTCTTCACTTCTTCATCAGAGGCAAGCGGGCATAAAACGGGACAAAACTTCGGGCGCAAAAAACAACATTCGGAACCTGCTGATATTCAATGATTTTTAAAGATTCTGCTCGTTTTTCCCTGTCGGGACGTTTTTGTTATTTATCAGTTACTTGAAGCGAGGGGTTTTTTGGGCGGTTAATAAAAAGTTTCTTTCTTATATATTTGTAGAAAAAATTTTTATTATTTGACTAATTGCCCGATATTGAAGTATTGTTTTTATTAAAGCATTTATATATTTGATCTAATTTTATAATCAAATCTGTTTTTGAAGGTTTTTAAACCGCCCGTTTTAAATCTAAAAAACAATGAAAACAACTGTTATAAAAGAAAAATTAACCATTTCGTTTATGCCCGTTTTTTGCGCCCGTTTTGAGTCCGAATGAATTTTTTTATGCCCGCTATCCAGTATTGTATAGTGTAAGATCTCATGATTTTTCTGAATAATTATGTTTTAATACTGAAAGAAGATGCGAACTCCGCAAGCTTGCGGAGAGCTTCCGGTTCTGCGAAGTCGATATGTGCAATGCGTTCCCCGTGAGCCTCAAAATACATCTCCTGAAGCCAGTATTCGGAGCGTCCTATCTCTCTGATTTTGGCTCTTATGAGTTGGCGCATTTGCTCAGAATCGTGATCTGTTACTGTGATGTGTGCGCGGCCGTGGATGTGTACTGTACAGTTGGTAAGATTTTTAATATAGGTTATGGTGTTGTTTTCTCCTGAGTTGCTGAATTTAGGCATTTAATCCCCCGTTTGTGAATTATAAGGTGATGTAATGAAACGTTTTTTTATACTCTTGCTCATTATTATATTATCGGCATGTGCAAAACCTCTTGAGTTAAAAAGTGAGAAAGATTTTCAGCGGTATTGGTGTGATAAGATGGGTGGGCAGGTGGAATATGTTCTGCCGGACAGTACGAGGGTTGATTGTCTTTTGAGTGATTATGCTGTTGAGGTTGATTTTGGTAAGAAATGGGCTGAGGCTGTAGGGCAGTCGCTATATTATGCTGAGATAACCGGAAGAAACCCCGGCATACTTCTGATACTCGCCGATGATGAGGAGCGTTTTCTCCGGCGTGCTGAGAAAGCTTCCGCCGGAGCAAAGAAAAAGGTGAAAATTTGGACGATAAAGAAGTGAGATTACTGTTCGTATACAGTTTCAAGTGAATAGTACGCCATAGATAGTTGTTCTTTATTTACTTCTAATCTATTTGCAATAAAATTTTTCAAGGCATCTTCGTTTAAATGATTATCATCCATAAACGAATTACCGTTTGGGAAGGTAATAAGTTTTGATTCGATGAATCTATCTCTGTTTTGATACCAGAGTTTTGATGTTTGCTCTTGTAATTCGCTTGGTATCTCTGCGCTTGACTGAACAACCCATTTTTCACTCTTGTCTTCTCCTGAATTTCCTTTTCTATCTGGTGTATAATTAGCATAAGCACATGTTCCCGACTCAAGCACATTCTCGCATCTCATTATTATGCTAACGGTGTCAAAACCATATTCGTTTTGATACTTAATTGCGGCATCAATGACAGTTGCTGCCCTATCTTCGAGAGTGTTTGCCTTTGAATATATAAATACTTTCGCTCGTTTCCTGTTTGGTATACTTACATCATCTATCAGCATTTCCGAATAGTCTTGAACAGTTCCTTTGGTATATCCAACCTTGTCATCAGAAGAACAAAAACCGATCAATCCCATAATTATTATTATTGCTAATATTATTTGTAAGCATCCTTTAGGAATCGGGACTGGGTGTTTTTCACCGCAATTAGGGCAAGTTTTTGCGTTATGAGATATTTCGTGTCCGCATGTTTTACATTTTACAAGCATTGTGACCCCCTGTTTTTTTATGATTTTAACAAGGCGTTTAGGGGTTTACAATGGAAAAAGGGGTTATGTGATATTTTTATATTTCATGAGCTTTTCTTTAAGCTCGCTTATGATGCTTGGTATGGGAAATTCCATAAGCAGATTAATAACTTCCTGTGCTTCGGGTGAAAGGCTGTTGAATCTGTCGTTGATGTTTATTTTGCTTTTGTATACGTCATCAATGACAGTGATCGAGTTCCCATCCCCTATGTTCTGATAGTTCTTCCCTGCGAACGCAGCGAGCATTTCCCCTTCTCCGGTTAGTAGCCATTCTATGCTCACTCCAAATGAGTTAGATATTGATATTAATACAGCTTTGCTTGGGTTTATTGTTCCGCTCTCATATTGAGACAAGGTACTTTGGTTTATTCCTATTTTATCAGAAAAATCTTTCTGGTTTAGTTTCAATATTTTACGAATATTTTTAATCCTTTCTCCGTGGCTCATTGTATTATTCACCAATATTTTATTTGACACTAATATTAGTAAGTGATAATCTCACTGTAGATGTTAACAACGTTGTTAACATCAGCCAAGAATAGCAGAGGCGGGGGTTAAGGGCAATCTCTTTATACCTTAACTCAGACCCTCCTCTATGCACAGGGGGAGCAGTCAGGATGCTCCGCAGTAAAAGGGGAGAGCAGGAGGAAAAGAAAATGGCTAAAAGGGCATGGCGAGTGAACGTTTTTGAAATAATGCCTTATATCAAGGCTTTTGACACCGTGACGGCACGCAAGGACGGTTATGCTATTGATGTGATTGCAAAGAATCTTAGCCGTGATTTCTTGGATGTTCTCAAAGGGAAAGCTGTAGTCGTGTACTCTCCTGCCCTTCCCAGTGAGGAGTCTCTCTGTAAGTGGGGTAAGTTTCTCTGGAGAGAACATCTTGGTTTTGTGAATGATACTGACTTTGAACCTGCTGATCTCTCTTACAAAAATTTTGCTGTAAGCAATATCCCCTCTGTAAGAGCAGAGAAACTGACCAGAGACGCTTTAATTCTGCGTGCTGACTATCTTGATGAGTTTATATCAAGAGCAAATCTCTGATGAACAAGGGAGAAGGCAACATGAGCAATGCTGTACAGGTTTTTAAGAACAGGGAGTTCGGGGCGGTTCGCACAATTATTAAAGACGGTGAACCGTGGTTCGTGGCGAAAGATGTTGCTGAGGCTTTAGGCTACAGGGATACAACGAATGCCGTAAAAGCACATTGCAGGGGGGTGGTGAAACACCACCCCTATAAACAGAGCGTTTCAGGCAGTCAGCCTGTCAATATCATTCCTGAGTCCGATCTTTACCGCCTGATTCTCCGCTCCCGTGTTCGTGATGCAGAAAGGTTTCAGGACTGGGTGACGATGGAGATACTTCCTTCTATCCGCAAGACCGGAAGCTATTCCATGAGCGAAAAGCCCGAAAAAGAACCGACTGAAAAAACGCAGAGAGAACAGTCTTACAACCCTGCACAAGAAATCAGAAATTTTATAAACGGCATGTACAGCGCAGCGGCATCAGAAGGAAACCTTTATAAAACCGGCAAGCCCGCCCCTGTGGTTCACCTTCCTATAAAAGGTAAAGCCGAGAGGTACACGATAAAAGATGTTGCCTATGAGATTAACGTGAGTGAGCAGACGGTTTATCGGTGGGTGGCTTCTGGTGAGCTTGCTTCAATGAAGATGCCGGGAAAAAACGGCAGGATAGTAATTCTTAAAAAGCATCTGGAAGATTTTAAGGCAACTGCTCTTAGAGCATACAAATAAAAGACGGGGAAACGGAGGTAACTATGATGGTTGAGTTGACAGTAAGAGTTGCATATTCGGGCATGAATCAGGACGGAAAGCCCGATACAGGGATGATTGATGTGCATCTCACATGCGACAGAGAAATCACAGTTGATGAGGCTGTGGCGGCCGCAAAGATGAGCGCAAAAGTTCAGCTTAAAAACGCAGGTTTTTATGACGTAATGGTCGGAAGCCTTTACAGCGCAAGGGCTATTGCACAGGCAGATAATCAGGCGGTGGCGTAATGGAAAAAATGGCTGAAAGAAAAGTAACACTTCTGCTTGAAGCAGATGAAGCGGAAAGGCTCGGCATACTTAACGGGGACTATATCAATGTGCTTCATTCCGGTTCAGGGCAGTATTCCCTTGAAGTGGATATGGCTAAGCGTACAGGCACAGAAAGCACCAGTGACAAACCTTTTAATTTTGAAACATCTGAAACCCGCCGCTTTATCATGCACTTGTGTAATGGTGATGAAAGCTCTTTTCAGTGGGTTATGAACTGGCTGGCTGTGTTTTATCAGACACGGAAACGCTGCCCACTCGCGTTGTGTTTTCACGGTGTTCAGTCTTCAGGTAAAAGCATCTTTTATGAATGTATTTTATCGGATCTTTATTATGGCAAAGCAGTGATCTACGATGACGATGCATTAGCTTATTTTCGGATAAGCAGGGTGAAAGAAATAGCATTATTCTACTTACCAGATCTCCCTCGTTCTGGAAGAGATCGCAACCACATAAAAGAGCTTATAACAAGCGACAGTGTTATGTGTTGGGAAAAGTATCGTGAGGATAAACGATGCATGGTAATAGGTAATGTTTTTATCACCACAAATTCCCCTCGTGAAGAAGTTGAGGAGGCAATCGGTGTCCACAGGGTTATGCCTATTAAAACCGGTCCTGCATTAAGGCAAGCGGGTTTCGATCCTTTCTGGTTAATCAAAGCTCTCAAAGTTGAGCATAACGACTTTAAAGAATACCTTCTCCAGTTTCCTATCGATCTTGAACTCTATGACAAGCACCCTGCTATGGCGGTGCAGTCATGAAAGCCGAAATAATCCATTTTGAAGGGGCTGAGCTTGTTGCTCAGCCTTCCGCAGAGCATGAATACCTCATGGGCACGGCAGCCGTGGCGGCAGGGTTCGGTTGTAAGCCTGAATCAATAAGAAGTCACCTTCTCCGTCATGCCGACGAACTTACCGAAGGAAAGCATTTTATTAGCGTTGCAAATTGCAACGCTAATCCGAGGGGCGGTATCGCACATGAAAAAACCCTCTGGACAAAGAGAGGGATCATCCGCCTCGGCTTTTTCATCCGCAGCGAACGGGCTAAAAAGTTCCGTGACTTCGCAGAGGATCTGATCATCGGCGAAATGAACGCTCCTCAGCAGCTTGCGGAAGCTCCCCTGAAGGATAAAACCGCCTACGTGCGTCAGGTGCGCCAGCTTATAGCGCCGCTCCCCCCTGCCGAGCGCAGAACAGTAATATTAGACACTCTCAAGAAAATAGGCGTGTACGTTATCAGCGAGAGCTCAGCCGAACAGCAAACAGAGGAAACAGGGCTCTTCATCAGCGCTGTGCTTAATATGCGCCTCTCTTATTTTGAACCACTTCTCAAGGACTCCCCGGAACTCTACGCATCAATCAAAGCCAATTTCGTTAAAGGGATCATCACTCAGCCGGATCTTGTAGCTTCGTTCGGCAATATGCTGCTTGACGGTGACTACAGTACTCCGTCCGTACTGAAAACCCTCCGCGCTGCTAACAGCTTTTTTAATGATGTGCTGAAAAACGACAAGATCAGGTTTTACCGCCTGAGAGAAAAAAGGAAATAAAGACCATGAGTGAAGAATATAAAAAGGCGATTTTCGAAAGACTGTCAGCCGAGAACCCGGCGTTTTTGCCCACTGATGTTATCAAAGCGGTGAAAGAAACGCCGGAATTCTCCTCGCTTAGTTTTGATGATTTTAACCAGACCGTCTTTGACGTGTTTGAAAAAAGCCCTCGTGCTAAACGTTTCTTCACTATGAGCGGAGTTTGAAATGAGCAAGCTTGCAAAAGGCATAAAAGACAGGCTGCCGGTTCTGCGTTCTCGCATCCGCAAACTTGAGGAATTGGACAGCCTCCGTCTGAAACAGGCGGATGTAGTGAGGGTTTCCGGCGCGTCACGCAGCGTTGTGAGCCGCTATTTTGCTGGGCTCTATGACAGTGATGAACTCGACGCAGTTGTTGAGCAGTTAATCAGAGAGGGGAGGGAGTCGGCATGATGAAAAGGCTATGGAATTTCATTTTCAGGAAAAGCGCACATGGCTTTCTCGACGTGCGCGACATAAACGGACAGCCGCACTGGAAAGGCTGCCGGATAGTTGAGGAGGGCGAATAATGGAAGCTCAGAAAATAATACGCACGATGATGTGGGAGCTTAAAAACCGTCACGGATGGAGCAATGCTCAGATAGCTAAAGAGATACACGTGAGCCCGAAGACCGTGGAGAACTACCCGATGCAGAGCATACCCCCCTTTCCGAGTGTGCTGAAACTTCTCGGTGCGGCGCATCTTGATGAAACAATGAGCATGATATGTAAAGAAGCGGGCGGGGTTTTTGTCCGTGTGCCCGAAGTAACATCAAACGCCGCCCACGTGTTGTCGCAATTATCTGATTTATCAAAAGATTTCGGAGGTGTTGTATCAAGCGTAACAATGTCCGTCCGCCCCGACAGCGAAAAGGGGATTGATATATCAAAGCACGAAGCGCGGGAGATTCTTATGTCTCTGGGCCCGTTGGCGCTGTGCGCGCAGGAGCTTGTAAGACACTTGACAGAGGTGGTGCAGAAATGAGCGCGGAAGAAGGAATACGTTTCACAGCAACAGTTCTGGTTTTCGCAAATAAGAAACTGATCGGCAAAGTGCCGGGCAGTTGCAATGCAAGCTCTCTACCCGAAGCTAAAACCCGCATGTATGAGAAATACAGGGCGGCTTATCAGGGCAGGGGAATCAAAATCACAGGGATAAGGACAGTAGAATGAGCCTTGAAGAACAGATACAGTCCGCAGTTAAAGCCGCAGTAGCGCCGCTTGTCGCTGAGCTTGAGGACCGCATCGGTCAGCTTGTCCGTGTCAGCGCCGAGGTTCAGAAAGCCCGCTACAGCGATGACACTCTGCTCAACGAAGAACAAGTCGCAGAGTACACAGGCATCAAGCCTAAGACTCTGCAACAGTGGCGCAGCGGCAGGAAGAATCTGCCTTTTATCAAAATCGGCGGGGCTGCGCGGTATCTGTTTGGCGATGTAAGGCGTTTTGTCGCCGAAAATAAACAGCGCGTCACAGACGACAACGGGAGAATCCTATGACAGTTGAAAAATGCCCCGAATGCGGGGCCGATGTTAACCACGATTCCTGATGCTGGACATGCCCTTATTGCGGCTGTTCTGCATGCGGCTAATTACATAAGCGCTCGGACAAGGAGGCTGTTTATCGGAAAGATTATACGCGCATGAAACCCGAAAAAAGGGCAGTTTAACAAAGTTCCCCGCGGGGGCGGGGGGCTTTCCTGAGTTTTCAGAATTTGAGTATTTAGGAAGTCAAATGAGCGGTTTCGCAAACATGGTAATTGCAATAATTAGCGGGGTGATAGTTTATCTGCTCGCCCTGTGGCTTAGGAAATAGTTATGGGCTTTTTTAACAAAGTAGTGCTGCTCGGAAATCTTACGCGCAATCCCGAAGTAAGATACATTCCCGGCAACGATTTAGCAGTCGCAAAGTTCGGTCTTGCGGTGAACAGCAAGAGAAACAAAGACAAAGAGGAAACAATGTTCATCGACATTGTGGCTTTTGGCAAGCTCGGTGAGGTTTTCGGGGAATACCTCACGAAAGGTATGCCTCTTCTCGTTGAAGGCCGCCTCTCGCAGAATATCTGGGAGCAGGAAGGGCAGAAGCGCAGCAAGCATGAAGTTATTGCCTCAAACATCCAGTTCGTGAGTGTGCGGAAAGACGGGAAGCAACCGGAAACACCCGCCGCCTCTGACGATTTCAGCGAAGACGACATACCGTTTTAGGGAGGATTGATGAGTATTTTTTGGGAGACTCCTTGGTCATTATTCCGCCACCTTGACAGCTATTATAAGTTCACGCTCGACGCGGCGGCAAACCCGCAGAATGCGAAATGTGCCAGTTTTTATACAGAAGCGGACAACGGCTTGACTAAACCGTGGTATGGCAGGGTTTTCCAGAACCCGCCTTACGGACGCAAAGTCGGCGAATGGCTAAAAAAGGCAATTGATGAGATACAGCATCCGCACTGCGAACGCGTTGTCGGGCTTATTCCCGCAAGCACTGATACAAAGTGGTTTCATGAATATGTGCTTGATTGTGAGAACGCCTCTCATGTTTTCCTCAAGGGGCGAATCTGGTTTATAGATGCCGAAGGTAACGTGCGAAAAGAAAGCAACGTGTGCAGCGCAATAGTCGAATGGAGCCGTTTTCAGCACATATTGCCGACTATACCGATAAAGCCGTCGGCAGAGTACAACAAGGAGACCTTGTCATGTCTGTCGCACTGATCAAACAGCCTTGCCTTGTTTATGAGACTAAGCTCAAAATTGAACTGCACACTCTTGAAGTGCTGAAAGAGGTGCGCAAGCTCGGTCAAAAACTCGCCGAGGAGCGGTATCATTATATCTACTTCATAAAAGATCAAGGTTTTTTGTGCGCCGCGAACGCGCTGATCCGCTTTAATCTCGAAGGCTTTGAAGACCTCGAAGAGTCGGAGTCTTTCTGTGTTAAAGCCGACATTCTTTTTTCAGCAAAAAAGGTGTTCAAAAACAGAGATCTGACTTGTGTTTTCCGCAGATACGAAGAGAACACAGGCAAGTTCTTCTCAACACTCTCTATCAACAATGACGTTATCTTCGATTCATACGAGCCGGAGAAAAAACTTACCACTACCCTGAATGTTTTTTCAAAGAACTGGAAAGAGATAGAAGGGGTTAAAGATGTTCCGCTTTACGAAATAACCACAAAAGCGGGGGTCTATGTTAACCCGGTGCATTTCAACCTGTTCCGCCTTGTGCGCGGTGTTCTTTGGCTCAAATACACAGATGACTCAAGCCCGTACATCATAGTCACGAGTGAATATGATCTCATGCTAGTACCTATAAATAAAGGTGAATCAGATGACGAAACAAAGTGATCCCAAAATAGTACAGATCTGCTCCGGATGCCCTGACAAGAAAACCTTTCTGGGCAAGCCCGGCGCGGCTGAAGTTGCAGTCTACTGCGGCACAAGCAGTTGTTATAAACTTAAAGGCGGGCTCGGCGGCGTGATAGTGTCCGTTGAAGATGCCCGCACTCTTGGGTTCAAAGGGTAAACGCATGATAACGCTGGCAATCGGCAACCATATAACAGAAGGTTACAAGCCCGTAACCGTCCCGTTCCGCCGTTTGCACCTGCTCACTCAGCGTTATAACTATTCAGCGGCTATCTGCGAAAACGGCTATCGCCTCGGCTCAAAGCTTCAAGGTTTTACGAACGTGCTTATGTACGATTTCGACGATGGAACCCCGATGGACGAAACAAAAGAGCGTTTTGAGGATTTCGAGATTTCGTGCTTTATCACGACAAGCCGGAATCACCAGAAGCAGAAAGGCGAAGGCGAATCAGCAAAGCCGCCGTGTGACCGCTACCGTCTGATAATCCCCCTCTCTGCGGGGCTCTCTGTCACGGCTGCGGAATACCATGATTTCTATATCTATTTTTCAGAGCTCACAGGGCTTTCAGACCAGATTGACACCAAGACAAAAGACACTGTCCGGATGTATTTTCCGAACCCTAATCAGATCTATGAATATGTTGAGACGGGTTTGGTTCTGGAGACTGAGCGCCTTGTGGCTAACTTCCGCGCATGGCATCTCGAACGAGCCAAGGCGAAGGCAGCCGAGATTGCCCAGAACGCAAAAAGCAAAAGCAAACCAAAGCGGCAGTATTCAGGCGGTGAGTCGATGCTGCTTGAAAATGAGCTCGCAGCGGACACGCTTATTCAGACAAAGAAAGGCTATTTTGCTTTTTCTGACTTTGATTATCTGCAACCGAACGAGACCGCAGCGTGTCATTGCCCGAATCCTGCCCACCCCGATCGGAACCCGTCTGCTTTTATCGGCAGGTCGAACGAGAGCGGGCAGTTGTTTGTAAAGTGTTCAGGGTGCGGCTATTTCAAGTTTATGTGCAAAGAGAGGGATAAAGGGCATGTTCGTTAATTTTGAAACTTTGATTGATGAGAAAGACCTTGTAGTTGAGCGGCAGGGCGATGATCTCACTGCTTATCACAATAAAAAAACATACTCATTCTCTCCCGCGGATGTAACGGACACATCACATGTCCGTACTTTTGAAACGATGTCCGCATACTGCGCAAAACGCGGCGAAAGCGTTGAAAGCGTTATAAAAAATTTCGTCCTGCGTGTTGCTGATGAGTGCTAAGAAACGGCCCGCTAAGCATAAACTTAATGAAGCTTTTCTCCCGCTTGAAGAAAAGCGGAAGCTTGAGCGTCCTGCGGAAGATGCCGTCATCGACTATTCACAGTTCAAGCGTAACAATTGGCGTAAGCCTGACGTTAAAAACGAACTGCTTGACATGATAGAAAAAAAAGGAGGCGCACTCTGGATGGATTATTCCGGCGCGGTGGCTTTTCGCTCGCACGTTGATGAAGATGTTGTCGTATTTGAGAGCGATGCCAAAGCACAGAACAGGCTCGCTAACTTTCTTGATCTGCCCAAAGTGAGGCTGTTTAAAGCCGTTGGTAGCGGCGACAACGTTTCAAAGCCGGATGTGACACCGGATCAGATCCTCGGCGTAAAAGACAAATTTACTCCGTTTGCGCTCTCCGAGTTCTATATCGAGAACGACAACTACTACCGAACGGCCTTCGCGCCGACTGAGTATCTGGCTTCAGGCAATACTAAGCACAGAACGCCAGAGACTATTATCAAACTGATAGAGAACCTCTGTAATAACGACGGAGCCCATGTCACGTGGATGATAAACTGGCTCGCGGGCTTTTTTCAGACACTCCGCAAAAGTCAGGTTTCGCTCGTTCTCAAAGGCGAACAGGGCTCAGGAAAGGGCTTGTTTTTCTCGGAGGTGCTCACTCCGCTTTTCGGCAAGCGTTACTGCGTTGTAGTGGACGGCGAAAGGCTTGAAAACCAGTTCAAAAACTGGGTTGCCGAAACCCTCTTTTTTAACCTGAACGAAATCGCCGTGGATATGAAAGCCAGGAAGAACATAAAGAACTTTCTCAAGCAGCTTGTTACGGACTCATTTGTGCAGGTTGAGCGCAAGCACCGCGAAGCCGGAGAAGTCAGGGTTTACGGCAACATATTAATCACATCAAACGAAGCGTTCCCGATCGAGATCGAACCCTCCGACCGCCGTTTTACAGTCCTGCGGACAGGCAAAGCACTGAAAAAATTGGGATGGGACATTGAGGAAACCCGCGCCGCCATCGCCGCGGAGCTTTCTGATTTCGCCGCTATGCTGCGTTGGTACGAGGTTGACTGGAAGATCTATAACTCTGCTCTTGATACGCCGGAGAAAGCGGCGATAGTCGACGCTACGAACAGCCAGACCATCATGTTCATCAACGCTCTGCTCCAGCGCGATATGCTCTTCTTTGATGAGATTCTGGAAGAGAGGACACAGCTTTATTACGATCTCGAAAAGCAGCTTAAAGCAGGGAAGCTCACACAAAATACAATGCTTGATGCTTACGAAGTTATGTACGAACCGAAGAAGGGCCGCCGCCGCATAATGGCTGAAATACGTAAGCTTGAGCCCTCCGTTTTCGGTATGCACAAAATGAAGAAGAACGACAAAGTCAGGTTTTACAACCTGAGCGGTAAAGATGAGGATTAATGATGATTAGCGATTTTAACCCCGACAAAGTCCTTTCAGAACTCTCGTGCCGCGATCTGCTCATCCGCGCAGTGCACGGCGATGAGCCGTCATGCTCCTGCGGTGCTCCGGTGCGCAAGTCTGTCATAGGCACGTATCAGCGCGGCGGAACTGTTGCTTGTCCCTGCGGCCGCCGTTTTTCTTGGGCTTCCGGTACTCTTTTCAGCGGCATGAAAATATCCCCGCAAACAATCGTGATGCTCGCACTTCTGCTGAGTCTTAGCGTTTCTGAATCCCGCATAGCTGAGACCCTAAAGATAGACAGAGAAACCGTGAAGCTCTGGAAAATACGCCTCGGCGGTGTTGAATGATAATCGAAGACCGCATCAAACAATTAAAATCCGTTTTAGATCCGGTTTCTTTGGAAATTCTCGAATCAAAAGAAAACGCATTCGCAGACGCAAGATCGAACGTGAAAATCTTAGGTGCAGGAACAGCCGAACTCAGGGCCTTTAACTCAACAAAAAAAGCTCTTGAAGTATGTGTAAAAGAGTTTTGGCAATCCGCTTTCCCTGAGAACGAATATCTCACTACACGCGCAGATATACACCGCTATCTTGCGGAGCAAGGTTACAAAGTCGCAAAAGAAACTGTTTATCTGCATGTGAAAGAAGGCAAGCTCACGCTTGATGAAAACGGCGGAGTGAAAAAAGAGGCAGCCGATGAGTACGCAAAAAAGCACCTCCCCGCTCCGGCAGACGAAAGCCCCTCTTTGGCAGATCAGAAAACGCAAGCGGATCTGAACCTCAAAGACATCCGCTTGCAGAAAGAGCGACTCGCACTCGCCGAGCTCGAAGGCAGACTTATCAGCCGGGAGCTTGTGGGCTCCGAGTTCGCGGCCCGTGTGGAGGAAATGAAGCGTGGGCTTGAGGGCATGGCCGCCGTTCTGCCCCCTCTCCTCGCTGGCCAGGACGAGGATGTTATCCGCAAAATACTCAGAAATCAGATAGATACTCTCTTCGCTAATTACTCGCGCAAGCTCGAAAAGGTGAAGGTATGACAGTTGCCGAAGCCCCGCAGATAACGCAGTATTTCCCCGCTGAGGTATACGCCGCCCGCCCCCGTGAGCGCATGAGCGGTTCCGAGTGGGCGGCAAAATACCGCATACTGACAAGCGTTACATCAAGCGTCACTGGCAAATGGCAGAACGAGACCTTCGCCCTTGCGACAGGTGTTCTTGACGCAATCACGCACGAAAACGTCCTGCGTGTAAGCTGGGCATCAGGAACGCAGAACGCAAAAACTGAAACGATTCTGAACACCGCCGGTTACTTTATGCACCAGTCCCCGGCCCCGATGATGCTGACAATGCCGGAAAAGTCGGACTGCTCGTACATGAGCAAGATCCGTATAGCCGAAATGATTAACAATACAAGCGAAGATGTCCTTGCAAAATGCTGCGACTCGGAAGACATCCGCCGCGATAAGTTTATGATCCCATTCACCGGAGGGGTGTTTTATATCGCGTGGGCAACCAGTGTTAACCAGCTTGCGTCAAAGCCTGTGGCCATCATCTTAATGGATGAAGTAGACAAGTGGAAGGTAATCCCTAAGCATGGGGATCCGCAGACGCTCTTGCTTGAGCGTATCAAAGCGCAGATTAATGCAAAAGTGCTCGAAGCGGGTTCTCCGGTGCTGAAAGACGGAAGGATATTAACATCCGTGAAACAGGCAGATTTCATCTTTGACCGTTATGCCCCGTGCCCTCACTGCGAAGAAGGTATAGTGTTCACCTTCGGCGGACTGCACGTCAAAGACGGTGTCGTTTCTTATGAATGCCCGCATTGCGGGGAACTGCTCAAAGACCGTGACAAGCCGGGTATGCTGACTAAGGCTCTCTGGAAGACAGAGGACAGGCGGGAGCTCTATGATGTGCTCGAAAACGGCGGACGCAACCTTCACCTCGGTTTCAGGTCAAGTTCTTTTTACTCGCCTTTTATCTCATTCACCGACATCTGGGATAAGTCGCAGTCAGTAGCCGGAGATATAGAGAAAAAACGGGCTTTCGTCAACGGTTGGCTCGGTCTCGGCTATGACGAACTGGATGAAGTAACCCTCACCGAAACAAGCGATTTGCTTGCACGGGCAAAAGATGAAGACTTTGAAAAGCTTCCGCCGCAAGTTTGTCTGCTCACCGCGGGTGTCGACGTGCAGAAAACCAGAATAGAGGCCCTCGTTATGGGTTGGGGGCTGAACTATGAAAACTGGGTGATAGAGCGGAAAATCATTTCAGGCGATCCCCGCCTGAAACATGTCTGGGACGAGCTCTATTCTTATCTGCGTCTGAGCCGTTTTCCTCATTTCTGCGGGGCTAATCTCCGTCTCTCCTGCGTCGCTGTCGATGCGGGCTACCTCACTCAGGAAGTCACTGCATATCTCAAGGGCAAGGAAAAATACCGCATTTACTGCATAAAAGGCGGTTCCGAAGGCGAAGGGGAACCGATGCTTAAAAACTCAGTCCTCGGCGCGGCAAAAGCGCAGGGCTTTCTCCTCGGCACATTCGTTCTGAAGGACACAGTGAAGGAATACATGCAAGCATCGCCCGGCAATGTCGGTTATATGCACTTTCGCGAAAGCGTTTGTGATGAAGATTATTTTCTCCAGTTAACAGCCGAGGAGTGCATCACCGAAATTCGCGGCGGCAAAGCTCATCAAAAATGGGTCAAAGTGCGCAACAGAAACGAAGTCTTTGACCTGACCTGTTACAACATAGCGGCTCTGCATATCATGGGTGCTCCGCTGCAAGCATATCACAACAGAATATTGGCTCAGATGGGCGGTTCAATGCCGAGCAAAGAACCCGCACCCGCGAAGCCGAAGCCTAATGCTGAGAAGCCGATTCCGAAAGAAGAAAAAAAGAAGCCGAAAATAGTTATCAATATAAAGGGGTGACGCATGGCAGAAAAAGAAAAAGAGTACACGGTCAAGGAGATAGCAGAGAAAGAAAGGAAAAGCGAGCAGACCATCTATCGCTGGATAGCAGAAGGGCATCTCCCATGCTCAAAATACCCCGGCAGAAACGGGAGTATAGCTATCTCTGAAACGCAGTATCAGGAGTTTAAATCACTGTGCAAAGTGAGAGGAGAGAGCAGATGAATGAAGAATGTGTCAGAGATAGTGACAAGATTACCCCCTGTGATGCACTGGGAAAAGCTCTGGATGGAAGTTATCACTCAGGGCGCAAGGGCGTTACCTCGTTGGAAACGGTAAATGATACAAGTTTTATTATCGCCGGATTTGTACTCCGCAGCGGGGGTTATGTAAAGAAAGGGATCAAGCTCAATTACTGCCCTTTCTGTGGTAACAGGATTTAAGTCTGCTGTAATCAGGAGGACAATATGAGCTCACAAATGCTGACTGTAAAATGCCCTTATTGCACTGAAGCAAAAAGGACGGTGAGTGATGGGACTGAGTGAAAATAAGCCTTTTTATAACGTTAATAATAAAACATTAGAACTCGAATGCGATACATATTGGGTTGAAATATGTATGGCAGGAGATATTGACCATGCACAGCAGTTCTATCGCCGAAAAGCTTTAGAGTTTCCTGAATGTTTAACTTTTACAAAAACTAAATATATGTACTTTATGGGCGAAGAAGAGGGCTTTTTCATTAGGAGAATTTGCTATCCGCGTTTTAAAAGGAGTAAGGAACAAATATTTAGTCGCATGTTTGATTTCGCTTTTCGTTTAATGATAGAGCTTAATCAGGGATCGTTCTCTCTTATCGACCATGAAAAAACGCATACGTATTCATGGCGACCAGATCATCGTCCTGCCGTTTATGCAGAGGACGGTGAGTGATGACGAAAATAATAGCTTTTATAAATAATGAAGATGATGCAGAACCCACAAATCATTTTTTTTATAGAAATTCGGGGTATTCGACTTTGTGTGGCGCAGATAGTGAACACGCTGATACAGAGTATGAAGAAGATATTGAGCACGTGAATGGTAAAATCACTTGCAAGCAGTGTATCGCGCTGATAACGGCAGTAAAACGTGCAAGATTACAAAAAGGTCGAGATTACTGAAGGAAGGTGAGTGATGTCTAAAAAAATCTATCTGGCAATACCCTACACCCATGAAGATGAAAATATAAGGCAATACAGATTTGAGGTAGCGAACGAGATTGCCGCAAAGCTGATGAAAGAGGGCGATTTCGTGTATTCCCCGATTTCCCACAGTCACCCCCTGGTGCGGTACGGACTGCCCGTCGAGTGGGATTTCTGGGCTGATTATGACACCACTTTTATAGAGTGGGCAGACGCTCTCTATGTCGTTGCTATAGATGGATGGCAGACGTCAACAGGTGTGACCGCCGAAATCAAAATAGCACAAAGCCTCGGTAAAGAGATCCGTTTTATCTCTCCCGTGTCTAATGAGCCCGCAGAGGCGGTGCTGTAATGATCCCCTACATCGGCGGCAAGAGCCGCTTAACCCAGTGGATAATGTCGCAGTTCCCGCCGCACATTTGCTATGTAGAGGTGTTCGGCGGCTCGGCGGCAGTGCTGCTTGATAAAATGCCGTCTCAGGTCGAAGTTTACAACGACATAGACAAAGACCTGATCAATCTTTTCCGCATAGTCCGTGACCCCGCAAAATGCCGTGAACTGTTTAAGCGCGGCAAGTGGCTCCTCTTCTCCCGTGCGGAGTTTCAGACGATGCGGGAAAAATGGCGCACGGCGGACTATACGGACGAAATAGATCATGCTCTCGCCTTTGCGTACTATATGTGCGTAGGCCGGTGCGGTAAGCGCTCCGGCATGAGCTACAGCATGAATAAATGCGCCCATGCCACAGCAAGCTCAGTGTGGATCAGGTTCATGCGCCGCCTTGTCGAGACCAGGAAGAGGCTTGAAAAGGTCAACATCGAATGCCTTGATTACCCTGCTCTCTTCGCTAAATACGACAGCAAAGACACCCTTTTCTACTGCGATCCGCCGTACCTGAAGAGCGATTTCTATTACTGCGTGAACTGGAAAGAGGAAGACCATGTCAAGCTCGCCACTGCCCTGCAACGGGTTAAAGGCCGCTTCGTGCTTTCTTACTATGATTCGGATATCGTCCGCAGCCTTTATCACGGGTGCTATTTCCAGACAAAGGAAATGCCTGTATACGTTCACCAGCACGGCGGAGGCGCAAAGCCGCGGGCGGTTGAGCTGCTCATCACAAATTTCACCCCGCCATCCGAATTATCAATTGAAACATTCATGGCAGCCTACTCATGAAATACGCAACAGTCTGCTCCGGCATAGAAGCGCCCTCCGTGGCATGGGCGGGGCTCGGTTGGGAACCCTCATGGTTTTCGGAAATAGACCCGTTCTGCTGTGCAGTGCTTGAACACTATTATCCGCATGTGCCGAACCTCGGAGACATGACAAAAATAATCGAAAAGGTGAAAAATGGAGAGGCAGTTAACAATATCGGACTTCTTGCCGGAGGAACACCCTGTCAGGACTTCTCAGTCGCCGGAAAGCAATCAGGGATGGATGGAGACCGCGGCCAGCTCACAATGGAATATGTTAACATTCTTGAGCGAATTAAGCCGCCTTGGTTGCTCTGGGAAAATGTCCCCGGAGTATTGTCAACCAACGGCGGAAGGGATTTTGGAAAATTCATCGGGGCGTTGGTTGAGTGCGGGTATGGCATCGCCTACAGAGTGCTGGACGCTCAGTTTTTCGGAGTGCCCCAACGCCGCCGTAGAGTCTTCGTTGTCGGCTATCTTGGAGACTGGAGACCTGCCGCAGCGGTACTTTTTGAGCCGCAAAGCATGTTTGGGGATTCTCCGAAGGGCGGAGAAAAGAGGGCGGGAGTTGCCGCCTTTACTGAAAGCCGCTTTGCGGAATACATTGAAGGCTACGGAGGATTGAGAGCTTCCGGCGTTTCTTGCGGTCAGGGTTCAGAGACTCTTATTGTCACTCAAAACGCATCTCACTGGGATGACCCGGACAACCCGCACCCGACCTTGCTCTCATCGTCCGGAGAACATTATATCGGTTCGTCAAATCAGGAAATATTCAGTCAGAGAGGCGGGGGGCTGGTCCAGCATTGTATACCCCTGAATATGCAGGTTGTGACGCGTCATGAAGCTTTGGGGGAGGGCACGGGGTTCGGTGTAGGGGATGAGGGAGACCCTGCTTATACAATCGGTGCAACCCATCATCACGCTGTCTGCTATGACAATCACCCGCAGGACAGCCGTTTAAAAGAGTTCGGCGATATATCCCCGACAATCACACAAAAATGGGGCTCCGGCGGATGCAATACTGCTCTTGTCCGCAGAGGGGGCATAGTCCGCCGAATAACCCCGCTTGAAGCGGAACGGCTTCAGGGTTTTCCGGATTACTATACCCGTATTCCAAGGCGCATACTGAAGCACTGCCCGGCATCCCGTCATTTTGAGAAATACCCGGATATGTATTCTGAAAACCCGGACGGCTCATTCACACGCTTTTACGAAGACGGCCCCCGTTACTCAGCCCTCGGCAACACGATCGCAATCCCGCCCCTGCGGTGGCTCGGAGAGAGAATAGATTTTGTGGATACGGTTCTTTTAAAAAAAAATACGCTATTAGCGTATTTTTCTATTGACTAATATACGCTGATAACGTATATTATAAATATAAAGCGGACGGGAACCCGCTTTTAAAAAAAAGAAAGGAGAGGGACGATGGAAGCAAGGTTGATCGAGTTGGGTGGAAAACTTTGGGAAAAAGGGAACTGTAAAAGGATATACATAAAAGAGCAGGTCATACGTGCTCTTATAAATTGCAAAACGACTGAGTTCGAAGACTCATGCCTTAAAAAGGCCAATACCTACTATGATATAGTAGGAGGGCAGTTTAAATCTGACATCGGAACAGTAAGGGTGCTTTTAAATAGAAGCGGATATAAATGTACAAAATAGCCCCTTCGGGGGCTATTTTAAATCGGAGTGAAATATGGGTTTTCATGAGTTGAAAAAAGAATTGAAACTGACATCGCAGGAGATGGCTGATTTGACAGGCACTCCAAAACGGAGTGTAGATAACTGGAGCTCCGGTCGAAATGCCCCTCCGGTGGCTATGATAGCATGGTTAAAGATGGAGCGGATGCGCCGCGCAGCGCTCGAAGCGCTAGCATCTGGGGATGCTCAGAAAGCGGCCGAAATTTTGAGAGCACCTTGAGATGATTTCTTCAAAAAAATACGCTATTAACGTATTTTTCTATTGACTAATATACGCTGATAACGTATATTACGATTAAGTCGAAACGGGGTTCGCCCCGTCCGCCGGATAGCCGCCCGGCGCTGATGAGACAGGCAAGAGGAGAAAAAAATGAGGAATAAAATGGCAGCAATCTATTTTGAGACGAAAGACCGCTATGTGGTCTTGACGGAAGAAAAAGACGCGGCTATTGAAGCTGCTACTGATCAAGAGGGGGAAGACTTCATCGTTACAGCAGAATACGGTGACGAGGAACTCTATAGCTTCTCACGAAAAAAGGACGCGCAGGACAAGGCAGATGATCTTAATAAAGAATACGGAGTTCAGTCCCATTTTTTCATATCCGCCGTGCATAAAGGATATGCGGTGTCAGTAAGAGGCTTTTTTATATCTGTCGCGGAGAGAGAACAGGCTGATGAGACAGGCAAAGGAGAGATGAGCAAGTTAACATTGGAAAAAGCTTTTCGTTTAAATGAGAACGTCGTCAGAGCTCTTTATTTTCATAATGATAGACGGCAGGAATTTATGGTAGAGTGGAGCAATATTGATCACAACGGCGAAGTTGCAGATAATTACTATCTGACACAAGATTATTGTCTTGCGTCTGATGAGTCTTTGAGAACAGAAGTAATTACGGCGATGCAGGAAGGCGAGACGGGAGAGAGAGATGATCTCTATCTTGAAATCAGGGACACTTTTGATGCTGGCGATGCTGAAAATTTGGAGAATTAATAACCCATGCCCCGCTTCGGCGGGGTTTCCCTTTAACATCTTTATAAATCTTTATACATTTTTATACATATTTATACAGCATTCCAATGTTTATACAGCATTATTAGACTGATTCCGTTTCATGGTCTAACGTTCCCTTAAATGGAGGGGACAAATGGCAGGAATCACCCTTGACACAGCAAAGGCGCACCTTGAACACTGGCTCGAAGCTGATAAAGCTGTGGCCACAGGGCAGAGTTACACAATAGGCAGCCGCGCTCTAACCCGCGCCGATGCCGCTGAAATCCGCTCCAATATCGACTACTGGGAACGCAAAGTCAAAACCCTCTCCCGCGGAGGCGGGTTCCGCAGGGTTCAGGTGGTTCCGCTGTGAAACCCTATCCCGCAATAACCGAAAACCTTATAGATAAAGCAATCCGCTTCGTGGCCCCTGTGGCTGCGCAGAAGCGCATGGCAGCCCGTATCAGACTGGGCATGTATGACGCATTCAGCGGCGCATCAGACAAACCCGCCCTCAAGTCATGGCGCGCCTCCCGCGGCGATGCCGACTCCGATATAAACTCCGCCCTCTCTGTCCTGCGGCCCCGTTCGCGGGATCTCGCCAGAAACACCCTTCTCGGCAGAGGCATAATCCGCACATGCCGTGATAATGTTGTCGGCAGCGGGCTTTATCTCGATGCGCGCATTGACCGTGATGTGCTCGGCATGAGTGACGCTGAGGCCGAGAAGTGGGAGGCAAACACCGAACGCGAGTTTGAACTCTTCGCCGACAGTACAGAGTGCGACATTGAGCGCTGTCTCAATTTTTACGGACTTCAGGAACTGGCGTTTACCTCCGCGCTGATAAACGGCGAATCGTTCGGCGTGCTTACGCATATAAAAGACCGCAACAGCCCTTACAAGCTCGTTGTCAACCTCATCGAGGCGGACAGGTGCTCTAACCCCGACAACAAGTTCGATACAGAGCAGCTCACGTCAGGTATCGAAAAGGACGAAAACGGAGCCCCTGTTAAATACCATTTCTCATCATTCCACCCCGGTTCCCTGCGCTATTTTGCTCAGAAAAAAGAATGGTACGAAGTCCCCGCATATAACTCTCTCGGTCTCCGCAACGTGATACACCTGTTTGAAAAAGAGAGAGTCGGGCAAACAAGAGGAATCCCATATCTGACACCTGTAATTGAAGCTCTGCGCCAGCTGGAGCAGTACACAAACGCCGAGCTCATGGCAGCGGTAATCAGCGGCATGTACACCGTTTTCCTCAAAGACGAAGACTATGACGATATTGACGATCTCGAAAATCCGGACGGCAAAAAAGAGGACGCAGTTTCTGAAACGAAAATGAGTGCCGGAACTATGGTTCATCTCGGCAAAGGTAAAACAATAGAAAACCCCATCCCCGGCAGACCCAACAGTGGTTTTGATCCGTTTTTCAATGCGATTGTAAAGCAGATAGGAGCCTCCCTCGGTGTACCTTTTGAAATCATGCTCAAAATATTCCAGAGCAGCTATTCCGCCAGTCAGGCCGCAATGCACGAAGCATGGCGCTTTTTCAAACACCGCCGCATGTGGCTCGCCACATATTTCATACAGCCGATTTATGAACGCTGGTTATGGGAAGCAGTAGCACTCGGCCGCATTTCCGCGCCGGGCTTTTTTGCTGATCCGCTCCGCAGAAAGGCTTATCTCGGTGCTGAATGGGTAGGCCCCGCGAAAGGCATGATTGATGAAATGAAACAGATTAATGCAGCTAAAACCCGTATCGAAACCGGAATAACAACCCTCAAAGAGGAAACGATTAACTTGACTGGCGGAGACTACAAAAAGAACCTCAGACAAAGAGGAGAGGAGCTTAAACAGATGGAACAATACGGCCTCAGAGGCGGTGAGATATGAATATTTTAACAGCACTTTTAGACACGCAGTGGATGATGTCGTCTGCGAAGCTTGAGCAGATGTACGAGATAATATCCGCTCATAAAGACGGCAAAATAGAGGCCGTCCGGATGAAGGACGGGGAACCGCTTAAAAACACACGCAAAGCCACGGTAAGGGGTAATGTAGCGATAATCCCCATCACAGGCATTATTTTCAGATATGCCAACCTCTTTACGCATATTTGCGGAGCTACAGCCGTTTCCGATGTTGCCAAAGATCTGAACGCCGCTCTCGAAAACGACGAGGTGACATCAATCATTCTCGAAATCAATTCGCCCGGCGGAGAAGTAGCGGGGATTGACGAGCTTGCGGAAGCCATCTACGCCGCCAGAGCAGTGAAGCCCATCAAAGCATACGCAGGGGCAACCTGCGCCAGTGCGGCATATTACATCGCCGCCGCCGCGGATGAAATCATAGTAAACGACATGGCAGAGCTCGGTTCTATCGGCGTTGTGGCAACGATCTGCAAAGGCTGCTCAGAAAACGTAATCGAAATCGTATCATCAAAATCCCCTAACAAACGCCCCGATGCCGAAACCCCTGAAGGCCGCGCGCAGATACTCAGAAACATAGACAAGATGGCGGATGTTTTTATAAGCAAGGTCGCAAAATTCCGCGGCATGACCCCTGAGGAAATCATCAGCGCAGGAGACCACGGCGGACTCAGAATCGGCACGGATGCTGTTGCTCATAAACTCGCCGACAAGACAGGAAGTCTCGAATCACTCATAAACGAATTAACGGAGGATAACTCAATGCAGACAAAAGACGGAACCGCCCTCACTGCAACAAAGGGCTCTGTTTCCGCTGAGAACCCCGAAAACGCCGCTCTCACAGCAGAAACAGTAAAAGCAAACCACCCTGATATAGCCGCCGCTCTCATCGCAGAAGGCAGAGAAGCCGAGACAAAAAGAATACAGTCAGTCGAAGCGGCTCTCGTGCCCGGCGCAGAAGAGCTTATCCAGAAACTCAAATTCGACGGCAAAACAACAGGGGAACAGGCATCAATGCAGGTGCTCCAGCAGCTTAAAAAAGACGGAGCGTCTATTCTCGGCAAACTCGAAACCGAGTCCCCCGTCGTCATCCCTGCGGATGAAAAACCCACCGCAGAAAAAGCTCAGGCAACTCTCGCGGCGAGCTTAGCAGAGAAAATGAAATCGAAAATGGAGAACAAAAAATGAGCCAGTTCATACCCGACAACCTGATAGCCGGAACATTCCCGCGCCAGACAGCAGGTATAGTCCTTGCTTCCGGCTCTGCTCTCAAGCGCGGCGCGCTCCTTGGCAAAGACACAGACGGCAAGTTCAAACTGTCCCTCGCCGCCGCGGAAGACGGTTCGGAAGACCCCGTAGCCATCCTCGCAGAGGATGTCGACGCAACCGCGGGCGATAAGGTCACAATCGCATACACCACTGGCGAGTTCGCGTCAGACGAGCTCACCTACGGCCCAGGGCACACGGCAGAAAGCGTAAAAGACGCTCTGCATATCCGCTCAATATTTATCAAGGAGATGTTTTAATGAGCCTCGACATATTTGACATAAGGACCCTGAACCTCGCAGTCCAGGAAGCGCCCGCGCCGAAAACCTTTCTTATCAATAGGTTTTTCAGAACAACGGCTCCGCTGGATACAACATCAGTTGATATAGACATCAAAAAACGCGGCAAGTCAAAGCTTGCTCCGTTCGTAAGCCCCATGAGCAACGGCATACCGATGCGTAAGTCCGGCTTTGAAACAACAAACGTAAAGCCCGCGTACATACATCTCCAGACTCCTTTTGATGTGACGGAACTGAACAACCGCATCGCCGGAGAGTCTCCGTATTCCCGCGCTCTGTCACCGTCTGAGCGGCTTGCGGAAAAGGTTGCAGACGCACTCGTGGAGAAAAGAAACAGCATCGCCGCCAGAGTTGAATATATGGCTGCTCAGGCCATCGTAGAGGGCAAAACGGTCATAAAAGGTGAGGGCGTAGACAGAGAGATAGACTATCAGAGAGACGCTGATCTCTCTGTAGAACTGACACTCGGCGACAGATGGAGTCAGTCCGGCTCAAAGCCCATTTCAGACCTCAGGGCGTGGTTCAAGCAGCTTGCAATGGAAGGCTACAAGCCCGACACTGTGATTTTCGGCGATAACGCCATGTCGGCCTTTCTCGCTAATACAGAAGTTAAGGAATACTTTCAGGCGCTGGGCTACAACGTAGCCGCACTTAAGCCCGAACGCGATGATAATCTCGGCGTTGTCAAGTTCGCCGCCCCTGCGGAGTTCGCGACTTTCTTCACTTACGGCGAGTATTACCTCGATGAGGACACGTCAGAAATAACTCCGCTCATTCCCGAAGACAGCGTGATCGTTGCCGACTCCAAGGCTGACAACCGTTTCTACCACGGCGCAATTGCGAACATGAAAGCGGGCGGACTTGTAGCAATGAGCGAGTTTGTATGGTCAAAAGACGATGAGAACGGCAAAGGAACGGAAGTTCACATCGAAAGCTCACCTCTTCCTGCTCTGCTCCACCCCAACAGTGTGCTTGTCGCGAAGGTGCTGTGATGAAAAAAGTCATTACTCTCAAACGCATAAAATATAAAGGCGAGTTCATCCCCGCAGGGAAAACGCTTGAACTCTCCGATGGTGACGCGGCAGCATTCGCGAAAGCAGGGCTTGTCAGCGCAAACGCCGCCGCAGTGGCCGAGGCAGAGGTAAAAGAGCTTGACCCGTCAATGACCATTGAAGAACTCATCGCGGCAATAGGCACAATGACCGTTAAGGAGATCAAAGAGTACCTTGAGCAGCTTGATGTGAGCTACGAACCGAAAGCGAAGAAAGAAGATCTCGTCCGCCTTTTGGCAGAGAGCTATAAAGAATCCGCCGCCGACTGACACCCGGCTTTCCCCCTAGTCTCCTGCCCTCCTGACGGCAGGAGACACCGGAGAAGGCCGTTACCTCCTTTCTCCTGCAACCGTACCTTGGGCTTTGGCTCAGCCCCCTCTCCGGAGGGGGTACTGCTAAGAATCAAGAGGGGATGAAAATGGAAAATATTGCTTTGTTACTGAGCATCCTGGTTGCTCTGATTACCATCGGCGGGGTGCTGTTCAGAATAGCCAGCGGTGTAGCGAGCATAAAAATTTCGGTGCTTGAACTGGATAAAAGCGTAACAGCGACATACGCGACAAAAGAAGACCTGAAAGACCATGCAGACAAAACCCGCGAAGACATACGCGGTCTGCACAAACGCATAGACAGTATTAAAGGAGGAAGGCATGAAAACAGTTGAAATCCAGAGACTTGAACAGACAGATACTCATACGCTCGGTGTGCTTATGATAGACGGCATCGTTACGGCTATGACGCTTGAAGACCCTGACAACGGTAACCAGCGCAATATAAGCTGCATCCCCGCGGGTGAGTATGAAGCAGTAAGACATACAAGTCCCAAATTCGGCGAAACATTTCATGTTCAGAATGTGCCGGGCAGAAGTGAGATTATCTTCCACGCCGGAAACACACACAATGATACCCGCGGGTGCATTCTGCTCGGAGCAAGACCGTCATACAATGCAAAAGGTGAGCGTTTCATCAGTGACAGCCGCATTGCAATGTCAAGCTTTCTGGAACGCCTCAAAGGCGAAAACAGAATCAAAGTGATCATCAGAGGGGCGGAATAATGAAACTCTTTGAATATGTATCACTGAATCTGCTTGTGATGGTTCTGTTTCTCAATTTTGCCGTGCAGATAGTAAAAACCAAGTTCATCAAGGATGATGCCGCCCTCATTGCGGATCTTGAGTTCTGGGTGTTCTGGACGGGGCTTGCTTTTTACTTCGCTCTGTTTTTCCTCGGCTTTTTCAATTTTTCACTCCTTGAGTGTTTTCTCGCCCCGATTCTCAGCCTGTTTCTGTACAAGGTGAAATTTTATAAATGGATCATAGACACAGTCACAGCCGCGATGAACGCGGCATCAGCAAAAATAGTGGAGCTTATCAATGCTTACCGTAAAAGCTAAAATCATAGCCTTTTTTGCCGCGCTCGGTGCGGTTCTGTTTGCTGTCTGGACCCTGTTTCAGAAAGGCAAAAAGGCAGGGTACGAAACAGCGAAGAACGAGCAGACCGAAAAGGATCTGTCTCACGCTGCGGCCGAGCTCAGCAAAAACGAAGAGGCAAAAGACCTCTTCACTCATCATGCTTCTGAAATGCGTGAAGAACTCAAGAAGCATGAAGAAACAGAAAAAGCCAGGAAGGAAGAAGCGCAGTCAACAAGCTTTTTTGACATCGGCAAATGGGCAGTCATAGTCGTTTGTTTCCTCGCTCTCGCATCATGCACGGCAAAACATGTAACGGTTTATAAAACCACTGTGCCCTATTTCCCTCAGCAGGAAATTTTTAGCCGGCCGCAGTACAAGGGGGAGCCCGTCTCTTTCGCAGACAACGGCACACAGTGCTTCGACAAAGCTTCTTTCACCCGCATAGCAGACTTTATCGAAGAACTCAAAACGGCAGTACGGAAATACGAAACTCAGGCCGCAATGACGAACGAATATGTCAGCACCCTGCGGGAGATCTACCAGACCGGAGGCGATGAATGAGCAAGTTCAGAGAGCAGCTTGAAAAGGATCTGGGCGTTTTTGTCGGCGCTGGCGAATTCGGGGAGACTGTCAACTGGAACGGAGCAGAGATTGACGGCGTTTTAGAAAGTGTTGACGAGAGTTCCGGAGACAAATTCGCCGCCATGCAGATCAATGGACTTGTTACACGGCGCAAAAAGCTTTTTGCCGCGGTATCTCAGTTCGATGAAGCCCCAGTTACGGGACTTTATGTTGAAGTTAACAGCGAGCATTATCAGATTGAGAACGCCGTGAACGATTGCGGTCTGTATGAAATAGATCTCGTGCTCGCTGAGGGCAGATAATATGAACAGACGTGAAAGGCCTCTGCATATCACTATAAATTCAGACGGTGTGCATGAAATCGCAGGGCTGATTTCATCTTTCCCAGAGCGTGTCAAGTCGTCGGCTGTGCGGGCAATAAACCGCACCCTTGACGGAGTACAGTCTGATATTGTTAAAGAAGTCCCTGAAAACTGGAATGTCAGCAAAGATCGTGTTATGCAAGCCCTCAGTGTCCGTCGCGCCGCCTTAGGCGACACCACGCCTTCTGGCGAGCTCTCAGTAGGCAAAAAAGGGCGCGCCCGGCGCATCCCTCTTTACGAGTTTTCGCCGGATCCTCTTACAGTAACAAATCCCCGCCCTTCTGTCGGGGTCTCTGTCGAAGTCCGCCGCGGCAAACGTTACAAGATAGCGGGTTCTTTCATTGCCGACACCCCTGTCCGCGGGTTGAATATCTATAAGCGTCAAAACAGCCGTCAAGGTTTATCCCCTGACGGCAGAGAACGCATTTACAAACTTGTCGGGCTTAGTGTCAGACAAATGATAACTCCTGATATGCAGGCGCGCATTGAAGCAAACAGCCGTGAGCGCTTTGTAAAGCGTTTTACCCACGAAATGACCGAAGGTTTTAAACACGGGGGTAAAAAATGACAACGGCTATATTACTTCGCTCCCTCGTGTCGCTTTTTCAGAGCAGCTTTGAAGAATACAGGCTCTTTTTCGCCGCAAAGAAAGACAGTTCTGACGTTGTTCTGCCTCATGTTTTTATTGGCAGCCTACCGCCGGAGTACAAAGACGATGACTGGCCTCACGTGATGTTCGAACTTCCGAAAGGAATTAAAGACGATGAGGAACTGGCTACAATCCCCCTTACAATACACATCGGCGTGACGGCAGACACCGACAACGAAGGCATTGATGCGCCGACATACGAAATTCTCCGTTTGCTGGACATGGTGCGGATGATACTGCTCCAAAACCGCATTGTCGGTGAAAGTTATCGTCTGAAGCTCCCTGTATCGAGCGGAATCGACAGAACAAGAGGTGCTCTGAAATATGCTATCGGCGCTGTCAGTGTTGAATATGAAACGGGCTCACCCGCCCCAATAATTCTGGAAGGTACTGAAAATGGCTACAAATGAAAAACTGTCAAAAACAAAAAAGGAACACCCTGCGGCTGAGAAAAAACAAGCGGTTTGTGTGTATGTCGGCCCGTCAGTAAACGGGCTCAACAGCGGAACCGTTTTCAAAAACGGTCTGACCGAAACGGCAGAAAAAATCATAAAAAAAGACCCGCTTTACAAGCTGCTTTTCCCCGTTGTTTCGGATCTTGCATCGGTAAGAAGAGAGATAAAGGACGGCGGGCTGAGAAAGGACATTTATAACAAGCTCAAAGGAGATAAAATATGAGTCTCATGCACGGTATAAACGTAAGAGAAGAGGCAACCAGCGTAATCTCAATGCGCACTGTTGACTCGGCAATCCCCGTTGTTGTGGGCACGGCTCCGATCAATATGGGCAATCTGAGTAACGTGAACAATCCCGTAATCTGCCATACTCTGGCCGGTGCAGTAACCGAACTCGGTTATGTTGATGATTTCAGCGCAGGTTTTTCACTGTGCGAAGCTATTTACAGCCAGTTTCAGCTTTACGGCATAGCTCCCGTTATTTTTATAAACGTACTCAATCCCGCGGAGCATAAAACTGACGTTGCAGCATCTGTTAAAACTTTTGCATCTAACAAGATCACACTTGAATACGGTGTGCTGTCCTCGACAGTTGTTGTCAAAAGTGAAGACGGTGAAACGACATATACTGTCAACACCGACTATGCTCTGAGTTTCGACAAAGACGGTAAAACGGTTATAAATAAGCTCGGAGAAGCTATCACAGACAGCGTAAGCGTGTCCTATACCAAGCTTGACCCTTCGCTCGTCACGGCTGAGGACATTATCGGCGGTATAGACGTAAACACAGGCAAGAAAACAGGTCTTGAATTAATAAGTGAGATTTTTCCGCGGTTCCGTGTAGTACCGGGGCTTCTTATAGCTCCCGGATGGTCTCATGATGTTTCTGTTGCCTCCGTCCTCGCGGCAAAAAGCGAGAAAATAAACGGACTCTTCAGAGCTATGAGCATAGCCGACATACAGGCCGAATCAGTTGAAAAATACTCAGATATTCCGGCGTTTAAGCAGCAGAACAGCCTCGTGGACGAAGACATGGTTCTCACCTGGCCGAAGCTTAAAAACGGTTCAAAAGAGTTCTTCCAGTCAACGCACCTTGCGGGTCTCATCAGCGAAGTCGATGCAAATAACGGCGGGATCCCGTATGAATCCCCTTCAAACAAAAATTATAAGATAACCGGCTCTGTGTATAATGGGGAAGAAGTATATCTCGGTCTTGAAGAAGCTGATTATCTCAACCGTAACGGCATAGTCACATCGTTGAACTGGTCGAACGGGTGGACATCGTGGGGCAACCGCACGGCGGCTTTCCCTGATATTACGGATGTGAAAGACAACTTTATCCCCATTCGCCGGATGTTCAACTGGATTCAGAATACGTTCATCCTTACTTACTGGCAGAAAATAGATTTTCCCATAAAAAAACGAAACCTCAAAATGATCGCAGACAGCGGCACATTCTGGCTGAACGGTCTCACAAGCCGGGAGTTTATCCTTGGCGGACGTTTCGAATTCAGGGAAGCAGACAACCCCTTGACGGATCTTATGAACGGGATTGTTCGCTTTAGGGTTTTTGTAACTCCTCCGTCTCCCATGGAGCAGCTTGAGTTCATTCTGGAGTACGACCTCACATACGTATCAACCCTGTTCGGTTAAGGAGGTAATTTATGAAAGTTATAGGCGCAAAAGTATGGAAAGACGGCAAAGAGCACGCTGTTGCTGATGTTACGCTCCCCTCTCTGGAAGCAATGAGCGACACAATAAAAGGCGGCGGCATCGCCGGGGAAATGGATGTCCCGGTAATAGGCCAGTTCGGTGAAATCGAAATGGAGTGCACATGGCGCTCAACAACAAAAGAGGCATACGACCTTATGAAACCGGGGCCGCATGAGCTTGAGGTAAGAGGAGCTCTTCAGGAACTGGATAAGAACAGCGGAAAGTGGAAAGTCATCGCTGTGCGGGTTTTTGTCAGAGCAACTCCCAAAAAACTCGAAGGCGGTAAGCTCGAAACTGCCGCAAGCATGGACATACCTCAGGCATTCAGCCTGAGCTATATGAAAACCGAGCTCGATGGTGAGGAAATGGTTGAGCTTGATAAGCTGAACTATATATACAAAGTGCGCGGCGAGGATGTTCTCGCTGATGTGCGTAAAGCGATGGGGATGGAATAGGCTATGGGCAAGGCAAAAGAACAGGAAAAGGAAGCATTGAATCTTCAAGGGATAGATATAGGCCTTCTGATAGAAAAAGCTCTGGAAATGGAGCGCGAGGGAATAGTCGACGGGCGCTTCGCGAAGGCAAAAAATGTGAAAATAACTCTGAATCATCCTTTTAATCTCGGCGAAAAGGAAGTAACTGAACTCATACTGCGCCGCCCCACCAATGCGGACAAACTGGAAATGGAGAAAAAGGACACGGAGGATCTCGGTTATGATCATCACTACATGGCAAAGCTCACAGGCTTAACCCCTGCGGAATATCTCAATGTTGATCTTGACGATCACAAGGAGGTGCTTGCTGTTTACAAGAATTTTTTCTCCTCTCATCCGAGGACATTAAGCAGTTAGCGATGGGATTGGCGGTTAACACATCAACATCTCTTGATGTGTACCTGAAAATGGATGACTTAGACCTTTATGAATGGGCGGAAGAGTTTATACGTCTTTCAAAAAGAAGTAAGCGTCAGTAAAGAGCCGGACAATCTTATACATGCCAAGCCAAATAATAACAGATAAAAAAGGTATGCCGTAAAGCCTGCCCTCTGCGGAGAGGGTAGGCATAAGGCTTAAAAGAAGACCGCACCCGACTGTTAGTAAAAATGAAACAAAAACGGAAAGTGATATGGAAAAAACCAGTGCTTTATCTTTTATCATCGGTGCAGCCCTCGGTTCAGGTTTTGCAACTACAATAGAATCGGCAAAAGGAAAAGTCAAGGGGCTGCAGTCACGCTTTGAGGAACTCTCTTCTACAAAAGATAAAATTTCATCATTAAGTAATATTGAAGCGGATCTGAATAATACTCAAAGCGCGCTCACTGCCGCTCAGTCAAGAGTGAGCACGTTTTCAGCATCATTCAGCACTGCTGAGCGGCGTATTTCACCTGCGCTTAACGCAGCAAAAGAACGTGTGCGTTCACTGGCTGCGGAGCTTGACAATACAGCCGAACCTACATCGGCAATGATAAAGGAATTCACAAAAGCCCAGAACGAAGTAACACGGCTGAATAAAGTTCTTGAAGCAGAGGAAAAGGTTCTTCGTAAAGCCGAAAACGAAGTAAAAAACCTTTCAGACTCGTATAATAGACAAAAAAGAGTCTTAAGCGAAACGCGGGAAGAACTGCGCAAAGCTAATGTAGATGTTAATAAACTGGCGAGTGAAGAAGCGCGTCTTACAGCTATCCTCGAAAAGCGTAAAAAGCGCTACGAATACAGTGTACGCGTTGATGAAGCCCGCGACGCGAACAGGCAGTCTAGGGATTCTCTCAAACAAGATTTAATTGGTAACGTAGCTAAATTCGCGCTCCTTGCGGGTACTGCGAATTCAGCCCGCGAAATAGAAAAAGCAAAAGGCGAAGTAGCATCACTCGGTGTTTCCGAAAGCGGGCTTACAGCTATAGCAAAAGAAGCTATCTCTTTCACAAACCAGTTTTCAGGAACGTCTGCTCCTGATTTCATCCGTGCCAGTTATGACATTAAGTCAGGTATATCAAGCCTCAGCGATGAAGGTGTTGCTAAATTCACAAGTTTGTCAGCCATGACAGCAAAAGCAACAAAGTCATCCACAGGAACGATGACAGGTCTTTTCGCAACCGGTTACGGTATTTACCGCCAGCAATTTGAGAAATTCGGGAAAAATACAATAAAAGGATGGGACACCCTTTCTGCGGAAGAACGTGATACTAAATTCGGCGAATATTTCAGTGCGGGCATATCTTCTGCTGTTCAGCAGTTTAAAACAGACGGTAATCAGATGTCAGCGGCTCTGTCCGCACTCGGTGCAGCGGCAACATCCGCCGGTTATTCCATGAACGACCAGCTTGCGGTTCTCGGCATTCTTCAGACAACGATGGGCGGTTCAGAAGCGGCCACAAAATTCAGAGCGTTTATATCAAAGGCCGCCGGAGCCGGGGACACTCTCGGCATGTCATTTACCGATGCGAACGATCAGTTGCTTCCTGTACCCGAAATACTGAAAAAGATGAAAGAACGTTATGGCGATACACTTGATGCTATAGAGAAACAGGAAATCACAAAGGCATTCGGCACGGAAGAGGCAGTTGCCATGATCGATTTGCTTTACAAAGACGTTAAAGGTCTTGAAACAGCCTCAGACAGCCTCGCGGTGAGTATGGGGCAGGGAGCCGCCGCAACGGAAAAAATGGCACGGGCAGCGGAAAGGGGTAACGAGGTTGAGCTTTTCAAGCAGCGGATTTCAAATCTGGCATCAACAATCGGGCAACTTTTTCTCCCGATTATCAACGGAACATTGGATGTAGTCGGTTCATTCATGACCGTAATCGTAACTGCAACAGAAAAATTTCCGATATTGACAACGGTGATAGTAGGCGCTGTTGCGGGTTTGATGGCTTTTACAACGGCTATTTATGCCGCTAGGCTTGCGGGTAATTATATCGCAGGGGGGTATCTCGCCTTTGCTAAAGTGTTGGCTCTTATCGGCATTCGGCTGCCTATAAACCGCAAAGAGTTTGTCGCACTGATCAGGGTTATGAACATTGCAAACATGAGAGCAAAAGCTCTTGCAATATCATCCAGCATAGCAACAGCGGCAACCAAGGCGTGGGCATTCGCAACACGAATGCTGAATCTGGCATTTATCTCAACACCGATCGGTTGGATAGTACTCGGCATAGCTGCTATAGCTGCCGGGGCATATCTGCTTATAAAAAACTGGGATTCTGTAAAAACATTTTTCTCAGGTTTCTGGGCATGGTTCGGCAGTGCATTTTCCGCAGGGTGGGATATGCTTAGAAACGGTATTACTGGGGTCGTTGATTTTTATAAAAACATATGGATGAGTATTTTTAATTTTCTGAGCAGTTTCAGCCTTTTTGAATCAGGCTTCCGTCTTATTTCAACTCTGGGCGAGGGTATAAAATCCGCTGCGTTTGCCCCGATAGAGGCAGTAAAAGGCGTTTTGGGCAAGGTGCGGGATTTTCTCCCGTTTTCTGATGCGAAGGAAGGGCCGCTGTCAACTCTTACGCTTTCCGGCTCACGTATACCTTCCACCCTTGCCGAAGGTGTCCGCAGGGCCGACCCTGAACTTGTCAACGCTGTAAAAAATACAGCAGGAAAAGCATCAGCAGCACTGGGAGATTCCGCTCAGACTGGCGGGGGCGCGGGAGGGGCGTTCAAAGGCGGCGGAATCAATATAACAATTCACATGACAGTAACCGGCAATGCCGATCCCGCTCAGGCATCGGAATACGGAGAAACTCTCGGACAGAAAATAAAAGAAACTCTTGAGAGGCTGGGGAATGACGGTGACAGGGTGAGTTATGCGTAAGACAATATCTATACAAGGCGACCTGTGGGACACCATATCCCTGCGGGAACTCGGTGAAGAAAGGTTTATGTCCGCCCTGCTCGAAGTAAACCCTGCCATAGCTCATATTGTGGTCTTTTCCGGCGGAACAGAAGTAAACATCCCTGAGCTTGAAGTTCTGCCGTCAACGCCGATTTTGCCTCCCTGGAAGGTGAATCAGTGAGACGTGCAATACTCAAACTCAGCTATGAAGGTGTTGCTATTTCCGCGGATATAGCACCTATGCTTAAATCGTTCAGCTACACAGATAATGCCGCCGGAAAAGCAGATGATATATCACTCACTCTGCACGATAAAAATGGACTTTGGCGGGGAGACTGGTTCCCTGATAAAGGAGCCAAGGTCACCGCTGGGCTCTTATGTGAAAAATGGCTCAACGGGAAAGATATATCGCTGAATTTCGGCACTTTTACTATTGATGAGATTTCGGCGAACTCCGGCGATACTTTTACTATTAAAGGTGTTTCTGCATTTATCACAAAAGCTTTCCGCAACGAGGCCAAAACCAGAGGTTTTGAGAAAATGACTCTGAAAGCAGTTGCAGAGAAATTTGCTTCTGAAAACGGTTTTTCTCTCATTTTTGACTCTGATACAGATCCGGTTATGGAAAGACTTGATCAGCGCAACGAATCTGACCTCGCATTTCTTGACCGCCTCTGCAAGAGCAAGGGAATGAACCTCAAAGTTGCGGATACTCAGGTGATTATATACAGCGGCGCAAATTACGGCGCTAAAAACGCATCTTTCGTAATAACACCGTCAAACCCCACAAAATCATGGAGCTTTGCTAGCAAAGCTCATGATACTTACAAGTCTTGCCTTGTAACTTATTATGACCCGAAAAAGAAAAAAAATATTAAATACGAATATATCCCCCCTAATGCCCCTAAAGTTGGGCAGACTCTTAAAATAAACACAAAAGTCGAATCAGTGGCAGAGGCCGAAGCAAGGGCAAAAGCAGAACTCAGGCTTAAAAACAGCAACGAGGTTTCAGGAAGTGTCACGCTTGTCGGTTCCCCCTCCGCCGCGGCCGGGATAAATGTCTCGGTCAGCGGTTTCGGACGTTTTGACGGGAAATACGGTATTGACACCGCAACACACACAATCGACGGCTCAGGGGGCTACACTACGTCTCTGAGTCTTAAAACAGCGCTGGAGTATTGATATGGATAAAACAACCGCAGAGCTTCTCTCACGTATCGTGCGGGTAGGTAAAGTTGTTGAGCAGAATCCCACGCTCTGTGCGGTAAGAGTTGAGCTTGAGGACGCAGACTCCACTGTTTCGGCAGTGCTGCGTATTCTTGTTAATAAAGCACAGGACGATAAAGCCTTCTGGATGCCGGATCTCGGTGAACAGGTTCTCTGTTTGTTTCTGCCAAACGGTGTTGAGTATGGCTTCGTTCTCGGATCATTTTATTCAGACGATGACACCCCTTCGGTAAGCTCAAACGATAAATGGCATGTGAGGTTTAAAGACGGAACTGAAATAGAATATGACCGTGAAAAACACATTCTTTCTGCTGATGTGAAGGGGCAGGCAAATATCAAGGCATCTGAGACTATCACGGTCGAAGCAGTCGGAGACGTGATGGTAAAGAGCGCATCAAAAGTTACTATAGATGCGCCGGAAACTATCGTAACTCAAAAGCTCACTGTAGAGGGGCTGCTTGAGTATAAAGCAGGTCTTAAGGGTTCAGGCGGCGGGGCATTTTCCGCAGAGATAACAGGGGCGCTCAAGGCCTCTACAATCGACTCAGAGTCCACAAGCCTTGATACTCACGTCCACGGCGGAGTCGCATCAGGTTCTGAAACATCTGGAGGCCCTCAATGAGTCTCGGCAGTTTCGGCTCTATCGTTTTTGAAGTGAGCTCATCCGCTGTGCGCACTTTTGATAATCTTTCGCGCGAACTCAGCGCTAAGTTCGTTGAGCATGATGTGCTCAACAGCAAGCCTGTTTTACAACACGTGGGCACGGCGCTTACAACAATATCGTTCACTATGTATTTTAATGCGTTTAACGGAGTCAATCCCGAAAAGGAGCTCGCAGCTCTTGAAGCAATCTTAAACACAGGTACAGAGCAGCCGCTGTTTATCGGCTCAAAGAATTTCGGCAAATTCGTTCTGGAAAAAATAAGCGAGTCAAGAAAGGTTGTCGGCGGAAAAGGGGAACTCCTCACAGCTGAAGCCGCAGTGACTCTTAAAGAGTATTATGCACCGATAGTAAAAACTGCAAAGAAAACACAGTCTAAGAAGACTGTGAAGAAACAGACGGAAGCCGAGTACGTTGATCTTTGGAGATATAAGAAATGAGCGACTCAAAAGCAAGTTACATCTCGTTTTTCCCCGAAGACGCAGAAGAGATTATCCAGAATATTAAAACGATTTTAGGCACAGTAAAAGGGTCAGTGCCTCTGAATCGCAGCTTCGGCTTAACAGCCGTATACCTCGATCTGCCGACTCCGAAAGGCATGGCGTTAATGCGTCATGAAATAATAGAAGAACTGGCGCTATGGGAACCCCGCGCAGCAGTAAGCGAAATCACATTCACGGCTGATGAGAACGGTCGTGTATATCCGCATGTGAAATTCAGGTGATAAAATGGACTTAAATTCACTGCCTCAAATCAGCTTTTTTACTACAGATGTCGCAGAAATAGAGCGGCAGTTAATATCAGACTTTGAAACTCTCAGCGGCAAAACTCTCTATCCCGGCGATCCCGTTCGCTTGTTTCTGTCAGGGTTGGCCTATGTTCAGGCTCTTCAATATTTTCTTGCGGAAACAGCCCTGAAGCAAAACTTTCTTGCATATTCAAAAGAGGGGAATCTAGAGCATCTCGGCGCACTGCTTGATGTTGAGCGTATTCCGGCATCGGGGGCAACTGTAGATGTGCAGTTTTCCCGTGTCATCGGCTCAACAGGCGCTGTTTTCATCCCCGCGGGCACAAGAGTCAGCCCTGACGGTCAGTTGTTTTTTGCAGTTAAGTCAGCGGGAACTGTCCTCTCCGGCACACCCCATGCTGTGCTGAAATGCGTATGCATACAGACCGGAACAGCGGGAAACGGCTACATGCCGGGGCAGATACAGACTCTCATAGACCCCATTGCGGGTATAGCCGGAGTCATAAACACATCAACAAGCTCCGGAGGGTATGAAACAGAATCAGATGATCGTCTCAGAGAGCGTATAAGAATAGCCCCGCAGAAATTCAGCACAGCGGGCCCGACAGGTGCATATCAATACTGGGCGGCAACAGCGCATGCGGATATTGTAGATGTTTCTGTAATTTCCCCCACCCCCGGCACTGTCGAGATTTACCCGCTCATGAGCGGCGGTAATCTGCCTTCGGGGGAAATCCTCTCTCTGGTTAACTCTGTTGTGAACGATTCTAAGCGCCGTCCCCTTACTGATAATGTCTCTGTTCTAGCTCCTGCGGCAGTAAATTATGATATTCAGCTTTCGTACTATATACACTCAAGCGCAAGCTCAGTCGGGGATTCAATTCAAACAGCCGTGAGCAAGGCCGTTGATGATTTTGTAATATGGCAAAAAAGCGCAATAGGCAGGGACTTAAACCCGTCAGAGCTTGTCAGACGCGTAATAAACGCCGGGGCTAAACGTGTGGTTATTACGCACCCTTCATACGCTGAAATAGACAAAACAAGCGTTGCCGTCGCGGAAAATATAAGCGTCACTTTTGCAGGGTACGAAGATGAGTAAGGAAATTTATGATTTCAGTCTTGCTGATCTTCTGCCCGGCAGTATAACCGGTGACGAGTCAATGAGCCTTATTATCAGTGCTCTTGACAGTCAAATCAGCGCATTTGTCCAAGAGATAAACAGACTCATGATTTATCCGTCAATCGATACTCAGCCTCACGATGTTTTAAACATTCTGGCGTGGCAATTCAATCTCACATCGTTCGATGGATGGAATACATCTATGCCCATTGAACAAAAACGCGAATTTATAAAAAATGCTCTGGAACTGCACAGATACAAAGGTACGAGATGGGCGGTTGAAAAGGCTCTCGAAATAATCGGACATAACACCGAGTTGTATGAATGGTTTGAATACAGCGGTGAGCCCTACCATTTCAGAGTTATAGTCGATTCCGAATCAGCCGTTCTCACTGCTGAAGAATTACAGAAGCTTACATCGTATATCAGCGCGTTCAAAAATATCAGATCTCACATGGACACAATCGAAGTCAATTCAGTTGTGAGCAGCCCGATATACATTGCGGCCGCTCTGTATGACGTGGACACTACTATAGTTTGGCCGGAGTGATAAAATGGCAGAATTTAAAACGATTTTAACGAATATCGGCTTAGAAAAAATGAATGAACTGGTCGCAAACGGCGGGCAGATCAATTTTACTCACTTCGCAGTGGGGGACTCAAACGGTGCGTACTACGAGCCGTCAGAGAGCCAGACGGCGCTGGAAAACGAAGTCTGGCGGACAGAGACTTTCAGCGTGACTATTCAGCCGAATAACCGTCAGCATATCAAATTCCGCGCGCGCATTCCGGAAAATGTCGGCGGATTCACCGTCAGAGAGGCCGCGGTGTTTGATGATGAGGGAGACCTGATCTACATCGCAAAATACCCTGAAAAGGCAAAGCCGCTGCTGGAGTCTGGCGCAACGTCGGCGCTGAATGTCACGATCATAGGCAAGCACTCAAACGCATCAGAAGCAGTCGTGGAAGTGCTGAACGTAAACGATGCAGACATTGACCCGCACAAAGTGAGAGCCGCCACAACTGCGCATATCACGCTTTCAGGGCTCCAGACTGTTGACGGCGTATCTCTCTCATCTGGAGACCGTGTTTTAGTCAAAAATCAGTCCACGGCATCATCAAACGGCATCTACACTGCGGCATCCGGCGCATGGGCGAGGGCGGTTGATTTTAATAACACTGATAATGTCCTTCCTGGCAGTTTGGTTTCGGTCGTTGAAGGCACGGCAAACGGCGGGTATCTTTTTCAGAACAACACACCCGGACCGATAACCATAGGTTCAACTGCTCTGAATTTTCATGCGTTTGAGCGCAAAGATAATCTTAAAGAAGGCGCGTACAGGGATGTTATTTCCGGCGTTACTGATATAGACCCGGCAAAACTGATTCCCAACGGGGCCTACGGGATCGGCCCTGCACCGCTTAATGTTAGTAATCTTAATATGTCGATGACGGCGGGCATCTGGTTTACATATGATTCATCCGCAACAAATAAGCCTTCGGAGGACGGCGGATGTGGCTTCATGCTGAAACGCTCTGATACAGTATCTATTCAAGTTGCATTCCCCGATGACGGCGGTATTTATTACCGTCCGCGGACAAGCGGCGTGTGGTCGAGCACATGGATCAGAGTCGCAGCTATTTCTGACATACCATCGATCCCCGCCGCGACAACGACAAACTCAGGAGTTGTAGAACTCGCAACTCAAGCGGAGGTGGAAGGCCGCACTGATGATGCGAGAGCAGTCACCCCAGCGTCACTTATGAATTTTTTACTGAAAGGCGACTACGGATTCGGTTCTGAAGCGATTGATTTATATGTAGGTGATTTGAACGAAATTACTGAAACGTCAATTGTTTGGGTAGGCAGCGCCGCAACTAATAAACCGGGGAGCGTTGGCGGTTATTGCATGACTTTCCGCCGTGCAACAACAAATCTCTTTCAGCTTTTCATAAATCAATCTGGCACAGAAGTTGTTTATAGAGTCAAAAACACAAGCTGGGGCAACTGGTCAGTTTTTTTTACTGCATCAAATCAGCTTACAATCGGCACTACCCCCGCCTCTGCACGTGCTGCGTTAGGATTAGGCACAGCGGCAACGGCAGGAGATGCAAGCACGACAGCAAAAGGTATTGTAGAGCTTGCAACAACAGCAGAATCCGCCGCGGGGGTAGATGCCGTGAGAGCAGTAACGCCCGCTGGGCTTGCAGCTTTTTTGTCAAACTGGCTAGCTGCGGACGAATGGCAAGCTTCGAAAACGACTAACGGTTATCAGAAGTTGCCGTCCGGGCTGATTTTTCAGTGGGGGACTGTCGGCGGAGCATCGGCGACAATATCATTTCCGATCGTGTTTCCGGTAGCGTGTGTATCATTGTCAATAACTCCGTTCAATAATTCAGCGTCAGGCGGAGGATCTGGCAGCGTCGAAACAGCGCAATATGGTTCTGTGTCATCTAGCGGTTTTTTTGTTACAAAAGTAGCTGCTGGTGGGGACGGGTATACCGGCGACATAAAATATATAGCTATCGGCTATTAAGAGGATTTTATGAAAAAAATATATTTTAAAAACGGGTTTTATCACTCTGATATTCATGAAACAATACCTGATGGCGCAATTGAGTTAACAGTTGAAGCGTGGGAGACTCTGCTTGCTGAACAGAGTGCCGGAAAGCATATTTTAGAGCGCGACGGCGAAATTATCGCTGTCGACCCGGCGGAACTGCTCACTGACGAAGAAAAGGCCGCACAGATAGCGGCGGCAGTTCGCGCTGAGCGTGATGCACTGCTCAGGGCTACAGACTATCTCATCATGCCGGACTATCCGCTTGATGAAGCCATCAGCGTCTCTGTGCGGGCATATAGACAGGCACTGAGGAATATAACACTCCAAACGGGCTTTCCGTTCGATATAGAGTGGCCGGCAATGCCGGAAATATAAAAAGGAGGACGCTATGACGTTAACGACCGGAATATTATTTTTTGTGGCTTTTATAGTTGGTGCGGCTGTTGGTTGGGGCGCTAAAACTCTCTGGATGTTAAAACAGATGTATTTTTAGCTACTGAAAAACGCTGAACTTGTAAAACAGTGGACAGCAGTCCACGGAGACAAGACCTCCATAGACATCGTGCGACAACACGATACAGACCGAGGTCTGTTACTGTCCGTTTTGTGCCCGATCAGGCAAGCGGTATGATAGCAGTCCTCTAATTTTTGTCAATTGAGGTGTGTTATTAAAGCACTTATAGGATGGCTCGGAGGGAAATCTAAGCTCGCCGACACAATCGTCAAGAAGATCCCGCCGCATACTTGCTACGTTGAAGTTTTCTGCGGCGGGGCTCATGTCTATTTCACTAAAGAACAATCCAGAGTTGAGACTATTAATGACATCAACAGCGATCTTGTCAATCTTTACAGGATCGCTCAATCTCATCTCGAAGAGTTCATCCGGCAGTTTAAATATATGCTCGTGAGCCGTGAACAGTTCGAAAAATACAGCATTACCCCTCCGGAGAGCCTCACGGACATTCAAAGAGCCGTTCGCTTTTATTATCTTATTAAAACAGCCTTTGGAGCAAAGCTGACAGGACAGAATTACGGATATTCCGTAACGAGTCCGCCTCGCCTGAATCTGTTGCGGATTGAAGAGGATCTCTCGGCTGCCCATCTTCGGCTTTCCCGCACAAATATCGAAAATCTGGCATATCAGCAGTGCATCTGTAAATACGATGGCTCAGATACCTTTTTTTATCTTGATCCGCCGTATTTCGGGTGCGAGGATGACTACGGCGCTGACATATTCTCCAGAGATGATTTCGGGGATCTCGCAAGGCTGTTGGCAGGGATAAAAGGCAAGTTCATTCTCAGTATCAATGATACGCCCGAAATAAGGGCTATTTTCGCAGATTTCCTGATTGAGGATGTTCGCACCACATACACAGTAGGGAACGAACACAAGGCCGTTTCCGAGCTCCTCATCATGAATTATGAACCGAAGGAGGAGTTGAGTATCGAAACATTTATGAGTGAAGTGTAACTGCGCAAGATGCGCTGAGTAAGTGTAATACGAGTGTAAAAAAAGAGCCCCTTTATATCTTAAAGGGGCTTAAACCATTGATGCCGAAAGGGGGACTCGAACCCCCACGGTGTTGCCACCGGCGGATTTTGAGTCCGCTGCGTCTACCATTCCGCCATTTCGGCTTGATATGAAGGATGCGTATTCTATGTTTGTCTTAAAAAACTGTCAAGGTTTTGATATTCCTTATTATTCATTTATTTATTATTTTTAAATAAACTTTACCCATAAATATTTTACAAAAAGCTGAATGCCTCAAAGCCCCTTGTATTCAGCCACTTAGCATGTTAAGGAACCTGTGTGTGAAAATTAACTTGCATAAAAACTTTTCTGTGGTTAATTTTATGGTACACTGTCTTTAGAAGTTGCTTTTTAAAAGCGAAATTTCATGCCGAAAAGATATTTTTTCTACTTCAGGAGGTATCCTTTATGATGAGGATCGAAAAAACTAAAAAAGGCTTTACTCTTATCGAGCTTCTGGTGGTTGTTGCAATCATCGGTATTCTTGCCGCTATCGCAATCCCCCAGTTTGCCAAATATCGTTCCAGAGCTTATAACTCAGCTGCTCAGTCAGACCTGAGAAACGTTCAGTCTTCTCTTGAGGGCTGGTTTGCCGACTATCAGGAATATCCTCAGGTTGCCCAGAACGGTGCTCCTGCTGCAACAAGCGGCGTATTGGATTTAACAGCTTCTACTGATGGTAATGGAGAAGCGGAAACAGTTACTCTCAGCGCATGGGTTGGACTCGCAAGTACAGGTGCTGATGATGGAACAGATTACAATGTTGTAACAAAGCACACAAACGGTGGTACCATTTGCTACGGCGCAACTAACACCGCCCCCACAATTCAGACAGGTGAAACAGGTCTTGAAGGAACTGCCGGCGTTGACGCGTGCAACCCCGCTGAAGAGGAAGAAGAGCCCTAGGAACAACTCAGTAGCTTAAAAAATCCAAGCCGATCGGTTTATCCGGTCGGCTTTTTTTGTGTTTAAACTTCCCCCTTTGCAAAGGGGGACCAGAGGGGGATTTCTTTGCGACTGTTTCCCAATTCGGTTTCTCAATGATGCACTGGAGATGAGCTGGAACAAAACAACCTTATTTGTCTTTTTAAATCCTCCCCAACACTCCTTTGCAAAGAAGCGAACTGTTGAACTGTTCTTTCCCACTTGTTTATTTCATCCTTATATTTAACATGCTATAATCCGCTTATGATTAAGATAGATTCCCTTGTAAAGCGCATAAAAAAGAAAACCGCAGTGGACTGCATAAGCTTTGAGGTGAAAAAGGGTGAGGTTTTTGCCCTTCTCGGACTGAACGGAGCGGGCAAGTCTACTACAATCAAAACCATTATGGGTTTTGTCCGCCCCACATCCGGAACTGTTAAGCTAAACAGCCGGAACATAGGCTACCTTCCGGAAAATCCGTATTATTATGATTATCTTACCCTGAAAGAGCTTCTGACCTTCTCGCTGGCTTCCTCCGGAATAAAAGACAATATTATGGAACGCATATCATCCATGGCAGAGAAAGTCGGCATGACTGAAAATCTCAATAAACAGCTCCGTACATTTTCCAAAGGCATGGTCCAGCGCTCCGGTATCGCTGCTGCGCTCATTCATGAACCTGATCTCGTTATATTTGATGAGCCCATGAGCGGGCTTGATCCGTTGGGGCGCAGGATGGTGTATGAGCTTATCACGAAGATGAAGGAGAAGGGGGCGACTGTGCTTTTCTGCTCCCACATATTGAGTGATGCCGAACGCCTCTGTGACACAGCAGCGATTATGAACAAAGGTAAAATCGTCCGAATGCTCACTAAGGAGGAACTTCTCCTCGCTTCTAAACAGGCTGAGGTTGTCTTTAATAAAAGCGAGGCCTTAAGATCTTCTCTGACAGGATTAAAAACTGTGGAATACGAAAACACGGTGGGAGTTCTCACTGATTCCGGAGAGATCGTGAGCTTCATGGAATCCATGAAAAACAAAGGATTCAGCGCAGTTACGGTGAAATCCGCAGATAACGCCCTTGAGCGTATTTTTGAGGAGGCGGTACGATGACGCAGGTATGCTTTATCACCTTCCTTGAGGGAGTGCGGAACAGAGTGCTGTATGCTATTGTTATTTTCTCGCTTATCATTATGTTTCTCAGCGCTGTATTCGCCCGCTTTTTCATGCAGGACTTAAGCAAAGTTATTGCTGATTTTAATCTGGGGGCAATGTCGCTGGCCGGACTGCTCATAAGTTTTTCCGTATCAGTCGGTCTGGTGGCAAAGGATCTGGACAGGCGCACGATATATTTTGTGCTGGGACGGAACATATCCCGCCGGAGATACATTTTCGGCAAGTTCGCAGGTCTGGCTCTGCTGCTGATTTCCGCTTACAGTATAATTTTCCTCCTCACCCACATTCCCATACTGCTTATGAAATCCGCCATGCCCGGATATTTCAAAGGCTTTTCGTGGAATGCTTACGCACTTGCCGCATTAGCGGATCTCGTGAAGTGTGTTTTTCTGAATGCGGTAATCATTTTTTTCAGTTCCTTCGTTACGACATCTTTCACTGTTTTGATATTCTCCGTCCTTATATATATAGCGGGGCAAAGCCTCGCTGAGGTGCTGACATACGCAGGCACATCCGAAGCTTATGCGGGCTTATCCGGTTTTCTGAATATTGTTAAATACATAGTACCAGACTTCTCATCGCTGGATTACAAAACTGTAGCCGCTAACGGAATAATGCCTCCCCTTGATATATACACAGGCTCGATCCTCTACGCACTGGTATATTCCGCCGTTCTTCTTGTTCTTGCGGGTATTATTTTCAGCCGCAGGGAGTTTCCGTGAGACTGTCCGTCGGTCTGCTGTGCCTTCTTATTCCACTGCATATCTGGCTCAGCGGAGCAGTGATTGCGCCGAAGGCTGATTTTGATGCGAGGTTCGAGCGCTCAGTGGCAGTCCCCGGACAGCTGATCCGTTTTACATCACTTGAGTTTAAGAGTCTCGCCGCAGACAACCGCCTGCTTTCAGCTATATTTTATGTCGGCAAAATGCTTGAGGACAGGGCGATAATCAAAGGGCAGGACTGGGACTGGTTTGAAACAACCGTGAATGCTTCCTCTGAACTTGATCCGTATTTCTATGATACATATTATTTTTCCGCACTGACCCTTGCATGGAGCGCAGGCAGGGCGGAAGAGGCTGTAAGGCTCCTTGAAAAGGGGATTTCGTACAGACCGGAAAGCCACAGGCTGCTGTATAATCTGGGGTTTATTTACTATTACTTCCTTAAGGACAGTGCGAAAGGTGCGGAGTATATTGCCCGTGCCGCAAAGCTAAAGGGCGCACCGTCCTTTTATGGAACGCTTGCCGCCAGACTGGCATACGATTCCGGCAGACATGAGGTCGCTGCTGCCTTTCTTCTGGATATGATGAACAGTACAGGGAACGAAAAGGTGCGTGCTTTGTATGAAAAGAGGCTTCTGGCGCTGCAAGGCGCTATTGAAATAGAGAAAGCGGTTAGGGAGTACGAGAGCAGGTATTCAGAGAAACCAGCCTCCTTGAATGAACTTGCGGAGAAGGGATTCATCGCCGCATTGCCTAAAGACCCTTACGGTGGGGAATACTATATGAAAGAGGACGGAAGGGTGTATTCCACCAGCGGTTTTGCGGAAAAAAGAGAGTAGCAGGGACAGTGTGATTTTTTTCTTCAAAAGCATAAAATAGTGGATTGACAAAGGTGAAAGGATATGCAATATTTTCCTTCCTGAAAGTGCAGAGCACAGGGGTAGATTTCTCAAGCCGCATCACTTGTTTCGGCTTGAAAGCCTGCCTGAAAAAGGGACGGAAAAATGTCAAAAAAATACTTGACAAGGAAGCCTCTCTTCTATATGCTCTCACTTCGCTAAAGGCGCTGGCAGACTGAATTGTCTGTTCGCGGCAGAAGTTTCCTGTTTTTGGATGAAATGCTGGTGTAGCTCAATCGGTAGAGCAACTGACTTGTAATCAGTAGGTTGTGGGTTCAATTCCTATCACCAGCTTCACTTGAAGAGCCGGGTGCCCCCCGGCTCTTATAAACGAGGCTTTTAGCAGTCGATTGCCTGTAGAGGCGGTCGGTTAAGCCGCTCCTTTGAGGGCGGCATAAATAAAAGTTAAATAAGAAGGGGAGATACCCAAGCGGCCAAAGGGGGCAGGCTGTAAACCTGTTGTCGTAAGACTTCGGAGGTTCGAATCCTCCTCTCCCCACTTCTTTTTTTTTATAAGCCATATGCGGGTGTAGCTCAGTTGGCTAGAGCATCAGCCTTCCAAGCTGAGGGTCACGGGTTCAAGTCCCGTTACCCGCTTTTTTCAAGTGCTTTCAAAGGCGGCGAAACCGTACCAGTTCGCCCCTTTTTTGCGTTTTTGCGCCCTCGTGGCTCAGTCGGTCAGAGCGCGTCCTTGGTAAGGACGAGGTCACCGGTTCAATTCCGGTCGAGGGCTTTTAAATTCAGGAGGAGACCCAGATGGCTAAAGCTAAGTTTGCTAGAACGAAGCCCCACGTCAACGTAGGAACAA